>JAEOUJ010000419.1 GCA_016839405.1 Candidatus Gerdarchaeota archaeon
AACATTATATTGATCGTCCCTATCGTGATGAACCTCAAGAACAATTATATTGTCAAAAGTGTGGTTTTGATTTAAACTCCAATTGGAATTCTTGTCCTCGTTGTGGTCAACGCATTGCCCAAAATAGCAAACAAAATAGTTTTGATACTCTCTTTTAACTCGAGAGTGTTTTTATTTTCTTTTCATTATTTTTCCATTTTTCCTGTTTTTATAGCAATTAGAAATCAACCGAACTTTTTTTAACTGAGTAAATTTCCGTTCAAATAAGAAAAATATTAGGAGCTTTAGTAATTGTCTACCACTACTACCCCCAAATGGGTTTTTAATAAAGAACTTGCTGATTTGAATGGTAAATACATTACTGTTGTCACTACTGCTGGCAAGAGTTTTAATGGTTTATTAAAAGCTTGGAATCCAGATACTTTTGATTTGTGTTTAGCTAACGTTAATGAAGGTAAAAACACTTATTTCAAAGTTTTCCTCAGAGGTCCAATCATCTCTGAAATCCTTATATCCGAGCAACCTTTTGATTTACACGCTTTAGCTGCAGAGCTTAGAAGTCGCTTAAATCTTCTTGAAGCTGATGTTAGAGTGTTTGATGATGCTCGTGTCATTCAAGTATTGAATAAGGTTAAGGTTTCTGAGAAAGGTGTTGAAGGAACAGGCCCGGTTGCTGATCGCGTTCGAGCAGTTTTTGATTCATTTATGGAAACCCTAGAAGAAGATCAAGAAAGTGAAGGTTAATTTTAAACACTTCTTTCTTTACTATTAAACTGCCATGTTAGGTGAGATTTATGTTTGAAATTACTGCAACTGACCTCCTTGGCAGAAAAGGTTTTATTGAAACTAAAAAAGGAACTATTCAAACACCTGCTTTCGTACCTGTTGTTCATCCTGAACCTTTGAAAAATTTGGTTAATGTTAATGATTTTCAAGAGAAATTTAAAATTGATTTTATTATTACTAGCTCCTATATTCTTAAGAAAAGATTTGGTTCTGATGTTATTAATTTGCATGATTTAACTGGTTTTTCTGGTCCTATTATGACTGATTCTGGTGCTTATCAATCACTAGTTTATGGCGAAATTGAATTTACTCCCAAAAGTGTTATTGATTTTCAAGAATCAATAGGTTCTGATTTTGCTGTTCCTTTAGATATTCCAGTTAGTCTTTCTGATAGTTATTTCATAGCAAAAGATAAGGTTCTCGAGACAATTAAGCGTTCTAAAGACCTACCAAAATTAATTTCTGATAAAAAAATCAATTGGGTTGCTCCAATTCAAGGTGGGCATTATCTTGATTTGGTTGAAAAATCTGCAAAAGAATTGACTGATGTTCCTTTATATTCGATGTTTGCTATTGGTAGCGTTGTTGAGTTAATGAAAAATTATCAATATGATACTCTAATAGAAATCATATTAAAAGCGAAAAAATATTTAGATCCTAGTAAACCAATTCATTTATTTGGTGCTGGCCATCCTTCTATGTTCCCTTTTATTATTGCTGCTGGTTGTGATACTTTTGATTCCGCTGCTTATTCTCTTTATGCTCAAGAAGGCCGTTATTTAACTAGCACTCAGACTTTCTTATTATCTGAGCTAGAAGAATTCCCTTGTCATTGTCCTATTTGTTCTAAATACTCACCAAAAGATCTTCTCAAAATGAATAAAGATGATCGAATGAAATCTCTTGCTAATCATAATTTGTATGTTTGCCAAGCAGAAATTTTGAATATTAGGAGAGCTATTTCCTCAGGAACTCTCTGGAATCTTTTAGAAAATCGTTCTCGAGTTCACCCTAATCTTAAGAAAGGTTTTGACATACTTATTAAACACTCGAGAGACCTAGTTTCTACTTCCCCTTCTACCAAGAAAAAAGGATTATTTTTTGTTTCAGCTTCTGATATTTATCGACCTGAAATATTAATACATCAAAAACGTTTTTCTCATCTAACTTTTACTAAAAGAAAAAAACTACTTTTAATATCATTAATCAACATCAAATCAAATGAATTTTATGAGATTTTTCAGCAATTAAAAAATATCACAAAACAAAATAAGGATTTAATTAATAATTATGAGATTTGGTGTTTAACAGAAATTTTTGGTTTAATTCCCCTCGAGATAAGTGAAGTTTATCCATTATCTCAAATTGTTTTTAGCCATTCAATTACTATAGAACAACTTACTTCTATTCTTGATAATGCTTTTTCTTTTATTAATGATCAATCTTTCACTAAAATTATTTTAATTGGTGAACTACAATTTTTAATGTCTATCTCAAATAAACTCGATTTAACAAAAACGAATATCAAAAGCTATAATTTTTCGATTTCTGATAAAACAATTTCAAACGTTTCTAATATTTTAGATTTAGCTATTACGTGATAATTATCTAAAAATTGTTGAGTTTTTAATATTTAATTTGGATATCTTATTGAATAACAATGATCCAAGACTTGTTATTAATTGAGATAACCAAAAAATGTTTTAGTACCTATTCTTCTAGAATGATGTTCACTTTAATCTCGAGTAGAGACTTTTGTACTAGAAATGAGCTTATCAATTGGACCGGTTTTTCTACCATTACTGTCTCGAGGTATTTACAGGAATTTAATCGTTCAGGTTTAATTGGAAATGCTCCTGGGATTGTTTTTCTTTCAGACCTTGGAAAAGAAGTTTTTGATTTACTAGGTGATTTATTTCAAAAAGAAATTGAATTAGCTGCGAAAATTTTACATTCAGATTAGTTTCCAATCTATTGTGTAATTAGTTTTGGCAACTTATCTCTTATTTCTCTAATTATTTGATACTTTCTTTCGTTCCTTGAACCACTTCTAGTCAAAAATCCCTCTTCATATAATCTTGCTAAATATGTACTTGCTGTTGTTATTTTTAGTGTAACCGAAAATATATCTTGGTATGAATCACATAAATCATTTGTTGTAAACCAGGAACCTGATCCAAAAGCTGTTGAAACTAATAGTTTTACTTTATCATATAATGAAAAATCTAATGCATCTTCTATTCTTATATCAGATTGATCTTCTAATGTTATTTCAGGGCTTTTTCCTAATATTTGATTTGCTGATGAAATTAAATTCTTCAAACTTTTTTCATTTAATGTTCCTTCAAAAGTAATTGTGACTTTATTATCTTGTTCGTCACTCATTTCAACTTTTACTTTTCTTTTGCTCAATGGAACATTCTCCAATAGAAACTAAGGCTAGTTAATTAATAATATTTTTTTATTATGTAGAGATATATGTAGATATTATTTCTTGATCTAAGCCTATTTTTATTCTTAATATTAATATTATTAGTTCTTCATAATTTAATTTTTATCTAGACCCTATTGTTTCTAATGGAAAAAATCATTCTTTATTTTAAATATCTTTTATTTTTTCAAACAAAATATTAATATATTAAATACTTCTTTATGTACCAAATAAGAATTATTTTATATATTATTTTTTTCATGAATTGACATAGGTCCAATACTTTATTATTCCAATAGAAACTATGGGGAGATACCAAATTTATCCTGTGAACATTTGTGAATTAGGTATTTTTTTTTCATGATCAACACACTTTTATGACATATTTACTAAAATATCTATAAATTAGCTCATTTTTTCTCGTACCTTTTATATACCCCCTAACTTCCATTGGAGATATTTTCTAGTTTTTTTCCTTTCATATAATCTTCACATATTCACAAAAAATTTGTGAATTCACAAAATAATAGGAGAAATTTGTTAATTTGTGAAAAGAACCATTTTCCTGCTCTCTTTTTTCTCATCTATTCACAATTTCACTGTAAAAAGTAATCATTTTTAGTAAAAAGCTTCAAATTAATGTAAAAAATCCTAAAAAATTATTAGTATTTTGATTATTTTTTAATAAATAATAGAAAAAACCTTCAATATTTCTCTATATAGTTAAATAATCTTAACAAAATAATTCCTAATTAGTGTTTATTTGTGTATACTGTGTTCATGTGTATACAAAAAGACAATTTTTTTGCGAATATTTCTTTAATCTTATTTAGAAAATATGTAGATAATAATACCCCTTATTTTTGTTAACTTCCTTAATATTTCTAGATTATTGGAGGTCTGTAGTTATCTATGAGTTGGATTTCTAAGATCCTTTCTCGCAAAAAAAAGAAAAATATCC
>JAEOUJ010000065.1 GCA_016839405.1 Candidatus Gerdarchaeota archaeon
AGAATACCAATTACAACGTATAATCCAATACCAGTTGTTGCAGTGGTTGTTGGAGTTTCTTCTGGTGGATATTCAAATCCTGCTAATTCCATCTTTTGTTTAGCTATTTCAATGCTGTATTCATATGGTTCGAGTGTTTCATCCCAACCAATGGCTACATTGGGCATTGGAGTAGAAGCGGGTTCTGCAAGACCTTCAAGAATTTCAGCACAGATGATTTCTCTTGGAATGATGTGACTAATAGCTTGTCGAATATATTTACCAGAATCTGGATCTGATATTGGACAAAGTTCGCCAGTTCCAAGCCATGGATGTAAGCAGTTGAATGCCATTTCTTGTGTTCCTGGAGCAGCAACTAATTCATTTGCCATGCCAGCTGGAATATCACTTTCTAATGGACTAAAGTAACAGCTTATTAAATCAACAGCGCCAGAAGCTAATGCAGATAAAGCACCTTCTTTATTTGAATATAATTCTAAGAATATAGTATCAAAGTAAGGTGTGATACCAGACCAATCATCGAAATAGTCATTTCGACTTAGTTCGATTACTTCGTTTGTTGCATCATAACTTTCTAGCTTGTATGGACCTGCACCAATTATTTTAGTTGGATCTTCAGTAGCCCAATCAATAGCTTGTTGTTCCATTTCATCATATGGAATGCTTTCCCAAATGTGTTTTGGAACTAAATCTAAGCCTAAGTTTCCTTCTTGGAAGACATATGTTTGTTTGAATGAAATCTTACAAGTATCAGAATCGATAATTGTAACTGAATTATTTCTTAGGTATATTGACCAATATGAGAAATCTGGATTACCAAATTCTGGAGTGATTTGTAATTTGTAGGAGAATTCAATATCATCTGTTGTTAAAGCAGTACCGTCTGCCCATTTAACATTTGGACGAAGTTCAACTGTATAATTCATAAAGTCAGTTGTTTCCCAGGATTGTGCTAATCTTGGACCATAATTATAATCTAATGCTGGATATCGTTCAATTAAACCATTGTAGATTTGTCTTAACCATTCTGCATCATAAACAGAATCATATTGATAAATGTGGAAATCTACAAAATTGGCTGGAGTTGCATAATGGAATTCAGTTTGACCTGGAATAGTCCAGTTTTCCATTGGTTGATAACTTGCTGACCAAAGTAGAAGATCCATACCAGTTAAATCTGGATCATAAATGAAATGGTTAAGATCATATTCAATTGTAGCAGCTGGAACATCTTCATAAAGAATAGCTTGAATTTGTTCTGCCCAATAAATTCTGTCATTTATGTCGAAAGATTGGGTATAATTATAGATAGCCCAGTCCATTTCAATGTTCATATATTGGTAAGTGTTATCACCGTCTGGTGTAACAGCAGATATATCATAAAGACCGGTTGGATCCCAGTCAAGACCCCAAGACCAACCGACGAAGAAACAGTCAAAACCGCCTTCTGCGTAGCTGGGTATTGGATAAGGTCCAGGATAATCCCATGTTCTTGGGTAAATTTGAGCCCAAGATGTATGGTCAAAAACATCAACACCAATTCCTATTTTTGGCAATTGTTCTACCATAATGGTTGCCCATTGGTTTCTTGCCGGATTAGAATTTGGTGCCAAGACACTGATTGTAAAGAATGGTGGTGGGTTAGCTGCTTTAGCTGTTTGTCCAAAGAATGGAGTCACACTTAAGCATATCATTAATGCTAACGGAAGGACCATTCTCTTTAAATCCTTCTTGATCAAATTTTTTTACCTTCCACAATGAAGTATATTTTTTTATATGCTCTTCGCTTTTGAAAAGCACTTTATATTCTATTATTATACTCCTTTAAAAATCTTTGGCGTGTATTAGGTAGCTACTTATTTATTAGTGGATGTTTTTTGTCGGTTTATTATATATATTCTTTTTCTATTTTTTTAAAGAAGATTTTTTCTAGTAATTTATAGTAAATTTTCCCTTTTATTTTTCTAGCTTCTTAAGGCTTGAATAATATTTTCTTTTCCATGTTTTATTATAGATGGTAAAATTCCTATTAATGCAATAACTGTTATTACTATAGGTATTATTGCTATTTGATATAAAGGAACATTTATTGTGTAAGGTATAATATTATGTGCTGTAAATAATGGTATTAACAAATAGAAAGTTGAATAAGTAAATACTAACCCTAATATTATACCACCTAAACTTGCTGTTATGAAGATAATAACTGCTTCCGTAATTATTAACTTGCTTAGCCTTCTCCTTGAACTCCCTAAGGATAAAGTAATAGCATATTCCTGAGATCTTTGATTTAAAGTAAATTCAGTAACCATTATTACTAATATAACTATTATTATTATAATTGCAACAAGTGCAATCCAGAAAAAAGTTTGAACTTTAGGAATATAAAGTTCAATAAAAGCCCCAATAAATTTTTCATTTATTAAAGGAGGATTTACTTCTATATTAGGAATTAAATTTTCAATCTCTGAATCTATAGAATTAATATCCTCTCCAGGCAACACACTCGCAAAGAATAATTGACATTTTGTTAATCCTAATTCATTTATCATATATTCATTGTTCATTAAAACAAATCCCCTATTTGGTTGTAATAATTCAGCATTTGCTCCATCTGCAAGACCAAATCCTGGAGCAGAAACTATTATTCCTTTTACTATAAATCGTCTAAAATAAATTCCACTTGGCAGATTTGTAATTGGTAAAAGATCACCAACAGTAACATTCAGTCTTTTTGATAATGCCTCACTAATAATTATGCCATTATATTGTTCTTCCATCTCTTGAAAATTTGAAAATGAATAACCTTCTGGAAAACTACTCTCAGACCATCTTCCTACTCTTGTATATTCTATTGGATCTATTCCATAAATTGTATAATCATCATAAGCAATACTACCTTTCGATTTTATTATGGGAACAACTTCATTAATGCCTTCAATTCTTGATAAATTATTCTTGAAACTATATTCTAAAGGGAAAGTTACAACTCTTATATCAGCTCCATTCTTGAATTCATTTTCAAATTGTTGATTGATTGTTATTGATGAAGCTGAGATTAAAGTAAAAACAATAACAGAGGAAACAATTACTATTGAAAAAGTCATCCTATTCAATTTTTTATCTTTTCTTTTGAAATTATTGTTTAAGAAAAAAGTATCTGTAAATATTAATCGCTTATAGAAATTTTTCAAATTAGCCTGTAATTTATCTGAAATAAAGTAGCTAATAGCTAATGCTAAAAATATCAATAAAAGAATAAACAAAATAAAAGTATATCCTGCATTATTGGTATTTTCAATAGAAAAGCTTTTGTTTCTACGAATAGTTCGTATAGTATCAATTAAACTAAAACCTAAAGCAATTATAACAGCTGATGCCAATCCAATTGTTATTCCTATAATCAAATTTCGCTCTATTTTATTTTTAGAATTTTTTTCTGATTCATGATTTTTGTATCTCTGTGATATTTCCCACCATATTTTTACTGAAGCATATCCAACTAAAATAATAATTAATCCTAAAACTAATAGAATTCCGAAACCAAAAGAAAAATTAGCATGAGTAATGAATTTTATGAAAATTTCAAATGAAAAACCTGAAGAAGTAAATGAAGGTAACAATCCAGCTAAAGGAAATGAAAGAGCTATTCCAATAATTGTTCCTATTAATGAAACGATAATAAATTCAACTACAAACAATAGAATTATTTGAAATGTATCTGCTCCTCTATCCCGTAAAAGTGCTACTTCTTTTTCTCTTGATTTAATAACTATATTAGTTGCTAAAACTGTCATGATAATACCTATAAGTATAACTGGAAGGAGGAAGACATTTGTAAAAGATGCTCGAGTATATGCTAAAATCAATGTTTCTAATGGAGCATCTAAAGTGTATATATACATAGATGGGTAATCTTTCTTTATTTGTTCAGAGAATAATTGCATTTTATCTATTACTTGATTTAAACCATCTTTTGTTAATTCATATTTGTTGAATTTTATGAATAATAAATAAGGAATATCATTTACAGTCATTTCATCAATATCAAAGCTATTCAAAGCATTAATTGGAAAAATAAGTGAATCAGAAAGCCATTCAACATTTACAACAGATTGCAAGATGGATATACCCTCTTGAATTGTATAAATTCCATTAACTCTAAAATTCTCACAAAATTTTAATTCAAAATTACCTAAACTGTTCTGACCATAAGCAGGAATAGGAATATGCCTAGCAATCGAGATATTTAAAATATCTCCAACATTAATTTCTTTATTATAAATTTGTGAAAGCTCATTTTTTTGTTGTAAACTAATAATTATCCCATTATTATCTATTGTGAAATTTCCCTCAATATTAAACATAAAACTAATTCGATCAAGTGATGATTGATTTGCAATAAAGGCATTTGTTATAGAAACTGGATCATCTGGGTTTGATTGTTCATCTTCAGGTAAACAAATATAATTATCGGGCTTTCCTTCAGTATTGAATAAAGCTTGTGTTACATAAGCATTTGTATAAGCATCAACGAGTGAATTCTTATCTAAATCTTCTTTTACTAATTCTATATCTTCTGGTTTCTGAGCAGAGAAGATGTACGCTTGAAAATCTTGCGTTTCTAAGAAATCTGTTATTGCTAAATCCTCTGAAGTTCTAGACCATGTATTTACTGATAACAATAAAGAAATAGATATAATAAAACCAAAAATAATTATGAACATATGCCTTTTATGATTCAAGATATTACTTAAAGCGAGTTTGATGATGTAACCAAAAGAAGTTTTTTTCTCATTCATTAAATTACACCAATTACTTTTCTTTCACTTCTAATGATGACTTTTGCTTTTTAGAAGATTTTTTTTGATTTCTCTTTATCTTTTTAGGAGATTCAATATTTTCAGTTCTTTTTATTGAAACATTTGATTCTCGGTAAATTTCCTTTGCAGCTTCAAAGTCAAATTTAGCCTTATCTTTGATTTTTTCTTCAATTAATTTACCATCGCGTATAATCAAAACTCTATCTGCTTTAGCAGCAACTTCAGGATCATGGGTGGTCATCAAAACAGCAATTTTCTCATTTTTAATTAAATCCTCAATGAGATGAATAATTTCATCGCCCAATGTAGTATCTAATGCTCTTGTAGGTTCGTCTAAAATGAGTATTTTAGGATCATTAGCAATTGCTCTAGCTATTGCTACTCGTTGTTTTTGTCCATTAGATAATTGATGTGGTAATTTATTTACCATATGATGCATTTCAACGCGTTCAAGTAAATTATATGCTTTAGATAATGCTAATTGTTCAGATTTTCCAGCAAGGACTAAGGGAGTCATAACATTCTCAATAGCAGTCATACTTGGTATTAAATAAAATTCCTGGAAAACAATTCCAATATTTTTTTGTCTATAAATTCTAAATTCTTCTTTTGACATATGATTGATATCTGAGCCATTTATCAATATAGTGCCACTTGTCATTTCATCTATGCCAAATACAAGATTGAGTAAAGTAGTTTTTCCACTCCCAGATATACCTACTATTGCTAAAAGTTCTCCTTCAGATAAATCAAATGATACACCTTTAAGAACTTGTAATGGACCAGAACGTAACTCATATTGTTTTTGAACATCAATACATTTTAAGACTATTTTAGTCATTTGTTAATCCTTCTATTGGAGTATTTTAAGCTCTTGAGTGTATATTTAGGTGATTTATCTTCATTGATTAATTCCTATGAACGACAATTAGAAAACACATTATTAAAAAGTGATTGTACATCTTGGAAATCTAATAAATCAATGAAAAACAATCAAATTAATTTACTTTTTCTAAATTATTAATGCTTTCCGAGTTATAGAAAACATTATAGTTTATTTTTAATACAAATTTAAATGAAATTTACAATTTAATATTAAAATTAAATAGTAAATATTTAAGGAAATATTCATAAAGAATAATTAAATTAACCGATAAATGAATGAAGTACATATAGGACTTTAATTTACTGGTAAATTATAATAGAGCGTGAAAATCTATGGCATCTGAATCTCCAAAACAAGAAATTCTTCTTGAATTACGTGATTTGAGAAAATGGTTTCCTGTTAAAGAACAAGGTTTTGTTGGTAGTCGACAAGTAGCCAATATTAAAGCAGTTGATGGCATAAATCTTGAAGTTTTCCAAGGTGAAACTTTAGGATTAGTTGGCGAAAGTGGTTGTGGCAAAACTACTACTGGAAAAGTTATAGTAAAATTAGAAGAACCAACAACAGGGCAAGTTCTTTATAAAGGACAAGATATTTATGCATTTAGCACACGTATTGATGAAATGCATTTTAAACGAAATGTACAAATGATTTTCCAAGATCCTTACAGTTCACTAAATCCAAGAATGTTAATTATGGACATAATTGGCGAAGGATTATCAATTCATGAATCAAAAATGCCTAGAAAACAAAGAGAAGAAGTTGTTTATGATTTACTTGATCGAGTAGGTTTAGAAGATTATCACGCATTAAGATATCCGCACGAATTTTCAGGTGGACAAAGACAGAGAATTGGCATAGCAAGAGCTTTAGCTGTAAATCCAGAACTAGTTGTTGCTGATGAACCTGTTTCTGCATTAGATGTATCAGTTCAAGCTCAAATTCTTAATTTAATGCAAGATTTGCAAACTGAATTCAATCTTACATATATTTTTGTTGCACATGATTTATCAGTGATTAAACATGTTAGTGATAGAGTAGCAGTTATGTATTTAGGATCAATTGTTGAATATGGAACTAATAGACAAATCTTTACAAGAACAGCTCATCCATATTCTGTAGCTCTAATGTCAGCAATTCCAAGACCAGATCCCAGGAAAAAGATGAAAAGAATTGTATTAGCAGGTGAACCTCCTTCAGCTGTTAGTATTCCTCCAGGTTGTAGATTTCATCCTCGGTGTTATAAATCTGATGGCAACAAATGTGAAAAAGAAGATCCTCCAATAATAGAAATTGAAAAAAGGCATTTTGTAAAATGTCACTACCCAGAATTATAAAAAAGTAATTTTTTACTTTTTTTTATTTCTTAACGAAAACTTTTTCTTATTAATAAAGTCTTTTTACTAAGATACAAGTTATAAATAAATTCAAAAAGATAATATTATTATTGAATTTACTAAAAAGACTTAATAAAAAAGAATATTAATCAATTAGTGTTCATATAGGCACAAAATCGGTGAAATTAATGGTAGAACCCTTACTCGAAGTTAAAGGACTAGTCACTCATTTCTTTACAGAATCAGGTGTAGTTCAAGCCCTTGAAGGTATTGATTTAACTGTTTATCCAAAAGAATCTGTGGGTGTTGTAGGCGAATCTGGCTGTGGTAAAACTCAAACAGCATATTCAATATTACGCATTCTTGCTCAAAATGGTCAAATTATGGAGGGCCAAGTTTTATATAAGGGACAAGATTTAATGCAGCTTTCAGATGCTGAAATGAGAAAAATCAGAGGAAAAGAAATTGCTATGATATTCCAAGACCCTATGACTTCACTTAATCCAGTGATAAAAATATCTGATCAAATGGTAGAAGTTATAGCTATGCATCGAGATGTATCATCTGAAGAAGCAAAAGAAATAGCAATTGAAGCATTATCTGCTGTTGGTGTTTCAGATGCAGCAAATCGTATAGATGAATATCCTCACAAATTTAGTGGTGGAATGCGACAAAGAATTCTAATTGCACGTGCCTTAGCTTTGAGACCATCATTACTAATAGCTGATGAACCAACAACTGCATTGGATGTAACAATACAAGCACAGGTTCTAGAGATAATAAAAGATATGAAAGAAAAATTCAATTTAGCATTAATGTTGATTACTCACAACTTAGGTGTAGTAGCTGAATTAACTGATAGAGTTCATATTTTCTATGGTGGACGTGTAGCTGAAGTTGCTACAACATATAATATATTCACACAACCAATGCATCCTTATACTATTGCACTTTTAGAAAGTATTCCTTCGTTAGATGTTGAAAAAGGAAGATTAGCTACAATTCCAGGTAATGTTCCACAATTAATTAATCCACCATCTGGATGCCGATTTCACCCTAGATGTAGATATGCAAAAGAAATATGCTCCAAAAGTATTCCAATACTTGAAGAAAAAACAAAAGGTCGATTTGTAGCATGTCATTTCTGGGAAGAAGTAGAAATCAGCGAACTTGCAGAAGAAGTTGTTGGTGGATTAGATAAAAATAAAATGAAAAAATGAAATCAAATTTAATCTTATTATCTAAGATTAAATCTTCTTTTATTTAAAAAATTATTAATTATAAAAATTATAAAGAAAGAAAAAAAGAATTGGATAATAACCAATTCATTTTTGATTTTTCATCTAATCTTTTAATCTTGGATCCATTGCATCTCGCAAGGCATCTCCAACAATATTGAAAGCAAGAACAAGGAAGAAAATCGCAAATCCAGCAACAAAAACCTGTTCGGGATTGTTTTGTAGATTAATGACTCCATCATTAACTACTCTTCCCCATGAAACAGTTGTTGGATCACCGAATCCAAGATATGTTAAACCAGCTTCTGCTAATATATTGCCACCAATACCTAAAGTTGTTATAACAATTATTGGTGCTAAGATGTTTGGTAGAATGTGTTTTGTGATTATTCGCCAATCACTTGCTCCTAAGCACACTGCAGCTTGCACGTATTCTAAAGACATAACACGTTTTACTTCTGCTGTTACTAATCTACATAAACCCGCCCAACCAAATAATCCTAATACTAAGATCATAATAGTAGAGTGGCTTAGATTTTGGAGGAATTCAATTCGTCCTGATCGTAAGAATGATACTGCGACAATAGCAATAAGAAGGAATGGAACAGCAAGAAACATATCTGTTAAACGCATAATTATTTCTTCTGTTAGACCTCTGTAAAAACCTGCAAGTGCTCCCAATATAACACCTATAACAGTAGATACAAGAGCTGCAACAATTCCAACAACAAGACTGATTTTTGATCCCCAAACAATTCTTGAAAGAAGGTCTCTACCAAGGTTATCTGTACCTATTGGATACTTAAGACTTGGTCTTTCATTTGCTCCACCGCCACCATATTTATCAAATAATGGATCTAAACTTGTTGGGTAATTAGGTGATATAACAGGAGCTAAAATAGCAACAATTGTTACCAAAAGTATTATAAAAAATCCATAAGTTGCTAACTTATTTTTTTGAAATCTTTTTCTTACTACGGACCAATGTGATGGAGATGCTTCTTTTGGTTCTTCATCTCCAATTCGTAATAATTCAGCAGTACTTTTTTCTTCTTTTACCTTGTCTTTTGTTACAGTTGCCATTAATTTTCCTCCATCACACCTCAATACGTGGATCTACCCACACATAAGCTATATCCGTTAATAGATTAGCAACCAGAATCATCAGTGTTATTACCATGCTTATTCCCATTATCAATGGATGATCAAGTCTGTTAATATATTCTACAAATTTCGATCCTAGGCCAGGATATGAGAAGACTGTTTCAGTAATTGGTGCACCTGCCAGAACACCTCCAACAAATAAACCAATGTATGTAACAACAGGTAATAAAGCATTTCGTAACCCATGACCAATTAAAACAGCTCGTTCAGATAAACCATTTGCTCTTGCTGCTAAAATATAATCTTGTCTTAAGATTTCTAACATTGTTCCTCTAACAAGTCTTGTGAATAGTGCTAAACTAGCA
>JAEOUJ010000420.1 GCA_016839405.1 Candidatus Gerdarchaeota archaeon
GATACTCCATTTTATAAGTTATAAAAATAAAAACTATAATATTTAGTTTTAATTTTAAATTAAACATTTTTCATAAATCTGAAATAATTGATCAAAAATGACAGAACTAAAACAAATAAATGCCCATTCAAAACCAGTTGATGAAGTGGCTAAATTATTAGAAACGGATATTATTGAAGGTATTTCAGAAATAGAAGCTTCTAAAAGATTGGAATTATATGGAAAAAATGAACTAATCAAAGAAAAAGGTAAGACTGCTTGGCAAATCTTTATTGGGCAATTCAAGGATTTTCTCATATACTTGCTATTCTTTGCAATCGCTGTTTCAGTAATTATCGGAATATGGGAAAGTTCTAGACCCGGAGCGGAACCCTGGTCTTCTGAATATACAGATGCTATTGTTATAGCAGCAATTTTAATAGTAAATGCTATTTTAGGCTTCTATCAAGAGTATCAAGCTGAAAAGTCTATGGAAAGTCTTAAGAAATTAGCACCGCATTTTGCCAGAGTTCGAAGAGATAATAAAGTGGTACAAATCGATAATGAAAATGTAGTACCAGGAGACATTGTGTTATTCGAAGAGGGTGATAAATTTCCGGCTGATGTGAGAATTTTTAAAAAGTTCTCACTTTATGTAGATGAGGCCATCCTTACAGGTGAATCAAAACCTGTAGAAAAACAATTGAATACTGTAGATGTGAAAGAAATATTAGCAGATCGAACTAATTTGGGTTATATGAACACCATAATTACTCGGGGTAATGGTGAAGGCATTGTTATTGGGACAGGAATGAACACTGAAATTGGTAAAATAGCAGAAAGTTTGCAAGAAGAACAAATCGAGGCCAGTCCGTTTCAAAAAGAAGTTGATCGGTTCGGTAAATTATTAGGTATTTTAATTTTGATTATATGTGCTGCAGTATTTGTTACAGAGATTATAATTATACTAGCGACTGAAGGTTTAGCATTTGATATCGAAGAAATTGAAGAGATTATCGAAGCGTTTAAAATTTCTATAAGTCTTGCTGTATCAGCGGTTCCAGAAGGTCTTGTAGTTGTTATTACAGTGGTGATGAGTATTGGAATGAGAAAGATGGCTGAACGAAATGCGTTAGTAAGAAAATTAACTGCAGTTGAAACATTGGGTCGAGTCAATGTTATTTGCAGTGATAAAACTGGAACCTTGACCAAAAATGAAATGACAGTCGTAAAAATCTACCTTAATGATCAAGTATTAGAAGTAGAGGGTGTGGGATATAACCTTTCAGGAGAGATCATGCAAAATCAAAAAGCAGTAAGTATCGATGAGGATTTAAAGAAATTTTTAGAAGTATGTCTTTATTGTAATAATTCTAATGTAAATATATTAAATGAAAATACTGGTGAAGTCTCTGTGGTTGGAGATCCTACTGAAATATCAATGAAGGTGTTAGCCTTAAAAGCAGGAATCGATGAACCATTTGAAAAATTGGATGAAATTCCCTTTGATTCTGATAGAAAAATGATGACTGTAGTAGGAAAAATAAATGGTAAAACTTTAGCGTTAATAAAGGGAGCACCTGATGTACTTATGCGAAATGCTACTACTATATTGAAAAATGGTCAAAAGGAAACAATAGACGCCTTTAAACAACAATTATTAGATCAAAATGAAAATTTTGCTCGTAATGCATTGCGAGTTTTGGGAGTCGCCTATAAAGAATTACCTGAAAACTATAATTTAGAAACAGCTGAAAATGATTTTACCTATATTGGCTTGGTAGGGATTATTGATCCCGCTAGAGATGAAGTTAAAGATGCTATCATGGAAGCTAGAATGGCAGGTATTAGAACGATAATGATCACTGGAGATCATAAAATTACAGCTATAGCCATTGCCCATCAAATAGGTTTAACAGAATCAAATGAAGCAATAACAGGTGTTGAACTAGAGGAGATGAATGATGATGAACTTAGGGAGAAAGTAAAGACAGTAGATGTTTTTGCGAGAGTAACTTCAGAACATAAATTAAGAATTCTACGTAGATTAAAGGAACTTGACAGAATTGTTACAATGACCGGAGATGGAGTTAATGATGCTCCTGCTGTAAAAGGCGCCCATGTTGGAGTAGCTATGGGATTAAAAGGCACCGAAGTGACTCAGGAAGCTTCAGATATGATTTTAATTGACGATAATTATGCAACAATTGTAAATGCTATTGAAGAAGGAAGAGGTATTTTTGAAACGACAAAAGGGTTCTTTCGATATATGCTAAGTACTAACTTTGATGAAATATTTTTGATATTAGTTGCTTATATTGTTATGAAGTTATTTGAAAATATCTTTTTGGGTATTCCTGTTGAACCGATCCAAATCCTCTGGTTAAATATTGCCACAGATGGCATTCCAGCAATGGTATTAGGACTCACACCAACAGATCCTGATGTTATGAAGGAAAAACCAAGAGAAGGATTCACATTGTTACAAGAAATTAAAGGACCTGTATTATTATTAGGAATTTATACCTCAATTACAGACATTTCGCTTTATTTGTTACTTTGGACAGTTCTTATACCTAGTTGGGCTCAAACAGGCATAGATCCTCGGTTAACTATGGATTACATGACGAGAGGAACAGATGCATATTTTTATTCTATTGAATTAGCTCAAACAATACTATTTACAAATTTAGTAATTTGTGAATTGATGTTTGTATATACTTGTACCTCAAATATAAAACCTTTTTATCTCTTTCCTAACAAACACTTA
>JAEOUJ010000066.1 GCA_016839405.1 Candidatus Gerdarchaeota archaeon
AAATATTAAAGCCAATCCTACCATAATATAAGTCCTAATTCCACCTTCTCGTAAATTCTTTGTATCTAGTTTAAATGTTACAAGAGCAATTAATGAAGCACCGATTATAACCCAAGCTAAAAATAATGTTAAAAAATCATCAGCAAAAGCTACTGAATTAACTCCAGCAGTAATAAATAAAAGTAAGCTAATATATATTGGTCCATTTTGTCGATTTCTTTGATTAGTTGCTTCGTAAGCAAATACTAAAGCAATTATAATATTAACAAACATTAGGAACCATCCAATAAAACCATCTATTCTTAATTGTACTCCTAATGGTGCACCATATTCTACACCAGAATTAGTATTATAAAAACCAAAAATCACTTTTGTAGTAGTTTGTTGAACACGATAGTTTAAAGCAGCAATTATTGCTATGTTTATAATTATTGAACCAGTAGCAATTTCTCCAGCGAAATTTTTCAACCATTTTCTTAAACCAAATATAATTATTGCGATGAAAAATGGTAATAATATTGGCACCAAAAGCATTAGATTAACTGATGTTTCAACCATATTATATTCCTCCTCC
Source organism: Candidatus Gerdarchaeota archaeon (assembly GCA_016839405.1). The sequence continues at coordinate 575 of JAEOUJ010000066.1, forward strand.
TATTAAAATGAAAATTGAAACCAGTAATATAACTGATAATATTGCCCAAATAATGCTTATGAAAGGAGCTTTTATTCTTATCCAAGTTAGAAATTTGCTAAGGAAGTTAATTGGTTGAAAAATTATAAATTCATAAATATTATCAATATATAATCCATTATCAAATGCCAATCTAAAAAAGGATGTAAATTTCGATTTATTAATTCTTTCTAATATTGATCCTTTACCATCATAATACAGTGAAAATGTTCCAATGAGTATAGCTAATGAAAGTATCAAAACAATTGGTGATAAAATCCAATTACTAAAAATTGGTGAATCATATGGCAGCTCTATTCTCGTGCCCAAAATTCCTCCTGTCATATGAGAACTTGGAAATCCATAAAATAGTAACACCAAACCAGAATTAATTGCCCATCCAACAGCTAAAACTGTTCCAATAACAGATTCAAACCTTAAGGGTCTGGTTGAATATTGGTCACTCATTTCACCATGAAATATTTTCAAGAAAGTTTTTACTAAAGCAAATATGAAAACCAAATTCATTATTAAAGTTAAGATTACCAATCCTATACTTGAAGGAATTGAACTACTATTAAGTGCTTCAAAAAGCATATCTTTACTAAAATAGGTACTTGTTGGGAAAATACCTGCAAAAGAAACAATGGAAAGAATTCCCATCCAATATAAAAATGGTGAATGACCTTTAAACCCTTTAATTCTAGAAATATCTTTGATTCTTAGTGAATCAATCACTTGACCAAAAATTAACGCAATTGCCACGCAAATAGGTGTACTAGTTAATAACTGGAAAATTGCTGCTGTTAAACCCAAATCACTACTTGCACTTAAACCAAGAAAAGAGAAACTTACTTGAGCTGTGGCTATTCCAATTACAACTCGATTTAGATTATTAGTTGTTAGAATATATCCAGCAATTATAATTAATGTAGCAATAGCAAACCATCCCATAATTATGAATGGACTATTATGAAATAATTCTAAACCGGTTTCAGATTCAAACCCTATGGTTGAAAATAATGGATAAAGGATGCTAATTATATATAGTCCAAGGTTACCAATTATTACTGAAATCAAATAAATTGCTGCAGGTAAAGGGGCTTTAGCTAAATCATTATCTTTTTCTTTACCACTAAGTGTCCATAATAATAATGGAAATTGAGCTGATTTTATTAATGAACCAAAAACAATAAGGATTTTTATCAATAAACGGGTGGTATTTGAGGAACCTATTATTAATCTTGCAGGTTCATTGAACCAATTTAATGAAAGAAAATACAAATCAGATGTTTTAAAGGAAAACATAAGAAAACTAAAACCTAATAAAAGAAATATGTCACTAAAAACACTCATAATTAAAAATCTAATTGCAGCTTTACTTGTTTTTTCACCCTCTTCGCCTGATTTTTGATGCCAGTGTGATATTAAAAAGAAAGCGCTTATTGAAGCTACTTCTACACCACCAAATAACCAGAAAAGATTATTTGAGAAAATTGCCACCATCATGGCTGATAGTGTTAATTGGAAAAAGAACCAATATCGGGATCTATTCCGATCATATCTCATATAAGCAATTGAGAAAAGTGCTAATAAAGCACTTAAACATGCAACTATACACGCAAATACAACTGCCAGTTCTGTTGTTCTTATACCAATTGATAATCCAGGCAACCAATTTAATGGGTAATTAGCTAATTGATGTATTTGTCCAATCATTATAAAAGAAATAATTGCAGATGGTAAAAATATAAATATGAATAGAAGCCAGTCACGTGTTTTTCCTTCAGCAGCAATAGAATCTTCAAGGCGAGATAAGAATAAACCAAACAATGTTCCAAAAGCGGGAATTATTATTAATAAGGCAGCTAAAATTATCGAATTTACCATTTTTCCCATCCTCAATTGTCTATTAAATCTTTTTTCCTATCCGAATCATTTAATTCAGAATTTCTTTGTAATTGTATGCCTTCAATATAGAAATTAAAGTCAACTATTGTTGAATCGCCACTTTGTTTTAGTCGTTTATCTATAGATATTCCTATTATTAAAAATACAATACTTACAACTATTAATAAAATTGAAAATACATGTGCAAGAGGATCAGGTATAATTGAATAGTCATTATTTCCTAGTCCAAATGAAAGAAGCAACAAAATTGATGCAAAAAATAATATCTCTAATCCAAAAACTATTCGCAAAAACTTCTTACTAGTTATCATTGAATATAAACCTATACCCAATAAAATAATTGATGCGATTAAAATAAAAGGAAATGAGGTATTCCAATCCATTAGAATTGATCCCTCCTAATTTTTATTTGTCTTCTTTTCTTTATAATTGATTTATAATTCACAAGATAATATGATGCTATTGCTACAATTATTAAAAGAATAACTACTAAAATTAAATCATATACTCTAAAAGTCCATAGATAATTACCCATTTGTTTGGCGATTAATACATAATCGAAATCAATAATTGGTAATAAATCATTAGAAAATAATGATTGATCAATTTCAAATAAACAATAAATCATGATTAAAATGAATAATCCTGTTACTATAATACCTATACCTCGAGCGAACCATTGATTTAATCGAAGGGGTTTTTCAATTGTCTCATCACTCAATATTTCTATCTCCAGTTTATATTTCTCTCATATCACGTTGAATGGTTCTCTTCGAACGAATTTTTTGTCTATCTATTAAAGATAAGCTATATAAAATTAAAATTATTATCAAAAGAATAAATGGCCATATATCAGTTAATTTTAAATCATTTTGAAATAAAGAAAATGAAAGTAACAAGAATATACAAAGAATACTAAAAATTAGGAAAAATACTGAGTATTGATATAGTTCATTCAAGTGTTTTCCAGTTGTTGTGATTTTTTTAGTGACCATTCCTACTTCATTTTTTATTGGTTTTTTTTCCTTTCCTTTGAATGCTTTCCCTAAAATAGTTAGTACTATAATGAAAACGCCAATTACCAAAACAAATGCTAATGCTAATAATAATTTAATTAGTAAATCATTAGTATCAAGGGTCATTTAATCCCAACTTAGATTTTCTCTATCAAGCAATATTGCTTTTATTATTTATATTCTAATTGGTTATCTTGTCATGGTAAGTTGATTACAGATTAATACATAACTATCAATTATTAATTTAAATAATTTCACAATGCCACTATGATATTTCTTACTCATTCTAACAATTTTACTTAAACTCGAATCAACACATTCATAGGCCCTTCGAAAAGCATCAGAAATTATAAGCTCTGTTAAATTATTTATTTGTTCATTATTGAATGGTAGATAAGCATATTTTCGTCCTATAATCTCAGGTTTTTGATTTTCATTAGAAATTAAAAAGAATCTACTAATATCTTCAGATAAGATGGGTGGTTTTATTGGTTCAAATTTAAAGAAATAACAATTATCTTCATGAATTAATGGTATTTTGGTAAATAAACTCAAAGGATAATTTTCAAGCAACCTATCTCCAATTAAATTATATAAATCATTTTTAAGTTGAATGCTGGTTTCTAGAAATTCATTCCTTTCTAAATCACTATTATTTATTTGTGAGAGTTTCTTATTTATTGATTCATTAAGATTTGATCTCAAATAACTA
>JAEOUJ010000421.1 GCA_016839405.1 Candidatus Gerdarchaeota archaeon
CCTTTAATTTTGTTTTTAAATTCAGCTGCTAATCTACTTGCTAAGAATGCCCCCATTGAAAATCCTATTACAAAATCACAACCATTAATAGATTCAAATTTCTCTTTTGTAGCTTGCCACCAATCATTCCATTTCTTTTTTTGTAAATCAGCAGGATCGGTTCCATGCCCAGGTAAAAGAACTGAGTAAATATCAAATCCTTTAGAATTAAGATAATCACCAATTGGTCGTACTTCTGTTGGGGATGCAGTAAAACCATGAATAAGCAATATTTTTAATCCTTTTCCTTCAAGTCTAAATGGTTCTGCACCAGGAATTATAGGATATTCAATATCAGACATAGCTATTCCTATAATTGGATAAAGGTTTTTATTTATTTATAATTCGGATGATTTTTCTTTTGGTTCAATTGATGAACCTAATTGCTTAAAGGAAGGATTGATAATTGTGACTTTGTTAGTTCGACCCCATCGTTCTCTTTTAAGTACTTTTTTCTCCTCAAGTTTAGCTAAAATTTGAGAAACCTTTGATTTTGAATAACCGGTTTTATCACAAATTCTTCTTTGTGTGGAAATACCGCTATCAGCATTAATTGCTTTAATTACTTCCTGCTCAGTATCAGTTAATAATGAAGTAACAAGTTGTTTTTCTACTGGTTTTTTCCTAATCATAGAGATTAGAAAAACACCTAATGCTCCAATAATAATTCCACCTAGTATTGATAAAACATAGAAAATTGCTTTATTGTTATTCAATTGTTGATTATCAGATTCTTGTATGAATCTAATTAGAAATACATTATTTTCATTATAATCACGATTTTCCAAATACCAAATAATTATAACGATTTCATTTTCTTCAAAGACCTTATCAGCATTTGGAAAAATAGGTTCTGGAGGACTTTCGGCTAATAATTCAGCATATACAGGTAAACAAAGCTCTAATTCAAAATTTATAGTATTTCTTGGATGGATGACTTCAAAATCTAATCCATAATAACTAATAACTCCATCTACAAAATAAATAGCATTTTCAATCTGGTAAGAAACCAAGAAAACATAAGCATCATTAGAAATCAGAGGATATCTCATAGTAATATTGATAATATTACCAATAGCTGGATCTACTGTCCAAGTGAAATCTAATGGACCTAATGGATCGTCACAAAAAACTGATGTTATTGTTTTATTTATTGTTAAAAGAAAGAAATCAATAGGGAGGCTATCATTATTAGTTAAAACAAAAGTGGAAACAATTTTAATTGTATAATCAAGTTGAACTTTTAAATTCATGTTATGTTTTAATAATGTTTCATTTTCAATAGAAAGCGGTGTTAGTTTGGGGATTAATTCATGGTCAGTTTCAAGTTCAAATTTTGTCATCGGTTCTTCAATACTATTGGCTATAGGCATAAAACAGAACATTTGAATTGTTATGATAATTATAAAAGTAATCATTTTGTTTATTCTCATGAATTAACTCACCATTTAATTTGAATCATGGTTTTATAATTAATAAAATTTAGGAAAGAGAAAATTGATGCGATTTTGGGCATATTTCCAAAATCACATCAAGAGAAAGCTTATTTGCGTCTTTTATTAATAATAACTGCAATGGCTACTGAAGCAATTATTCCCCCAATAATTGACCAGAAGTTTAATGGCATACTGAATGATTCTGGATAAACGCCAACAAATGGATCATGAACTAATTTTAAGGAGTCACCATAATTTGGATAGGTAAGGTACATTTGAATTATACCAGGATCTCCAGATCCCTGTCCCAAACTTCCTTCAATAAGAAAAGCATTGCCTACATCAATTGTATCGATTTTAATATCAAACTCATTGTAAATATCAGCAAAAGTCGTCCATCCAAAATAAGCAACTTTTTTGTTTTTGTTATCATCACTTTCAAATTGAAGCAATCGTGATGCATTTCCATTTTCAGTGGAAGTACCATTTCTAATTTTTACTTGGTGCATTTCTTGAGATTCTAATGTTTGAGTATGAAAAGCTAAACCAGCTGCATCATTACTAAAAAGCCAATTATTTACTACAATATCAAATTTCACTTCAGATAAGGCTTCAACAATTTGATCTGTACCAGCGATAACAATATCTTCGCTGTAAATATGCATAATAAATTGAATTTCTACACCATTTGCTAAACCACTAAGTGTTAATGTTACAGTTACAAAATGATCTCCTTCTATTATTTCTTGTTCCCATTCATTATTTAAGAGATTATATGAAATACCTTTTAGTTCCGTATGATTATCAAGAATATCATCATCCCCAAAATATTCTTGCACTTTTGTTATCTGAACATTATACATTTCATCAGAAGTACTTTGATTGCCATACCACCAAATAAAATGCGGATTATTTTCTACAATTTTTAAAGTCATATAATTAGTTTGAAGTGTAATACCTGTTTGATCCTCAATAACATTAATTTTATCTGATTTTGCTTCTGTAAAATTGGTTAATGTTGGTATTATAAATATCAAAACTAATGATAATCCAATCACTAGTTTTTTACTTGTTTTCATTTTTTGACACCTCGTTTTTAAATCTTATAATCCTTGGGTTGAAGGTAAGATTTTTTTTATTTCTATTCTTTGTATAGTATAAAGTTAATTAAAAATAATCTCAAACAATGGTTATAAAAAGGTTCAATATTAGTTTAGATTTCGTTTATAAAAATCATTTGGAAGAAATAAAATTCTTATTCTTCATCTTGAGACTCTATAGTCTCTAGTTCAATATTTAAAAATGAATCATCGGTAATAGTAACCCTATTTGTTCGTCCCCATCGTTCTCTTTTGAGAATATCTTTTTCTTCTAACTTCAATAAGATCTGAGAAACTTTTGATTTTGAATAACCTGTTCGTTCACAAATTCGACGTTGGATAGCTATACCACCCTCATCATTTATAGCTTGAATAACTGCTTGTTCAGATTCTGATAATAAAGTACTTACGAGTTTTTGTTTTACGGGTTGATATTTTCTTCTAACTATAAAAAAGAAAATTGAAGTGCTAATTAGAATGCCACCGATAAATGCTAATGAAATATAAAAATAAATTATGATCGGAATAATATAGACTATAGTAGAATCGTAAGGTTCAATCTCTATATATCTAACAGTATAGAAATACTCAAAACCAACATCTACATCATTTATTTCCCATTCAACTACTAGGATATTATCCCGAGTGTACACTTTATTTGGTTCTGGATAATAGGGTCTAGGAGATGGTTCGTCAATTAGACCGTAATTAAGAGGTA
>JAEOUJ010000422.1 GCA_016839405.1 Candidatus Gerdarchaeota archaeon
ATGATAATTATTTTAAAAGTAAAAATTTCGATGAGCTAAGAGAGGAAAACAATGAATTATTTCTTGAAATTTTACCTGAAAATTATGAGTCAAATTATTCAAATCCTACTTTTAGTGTGAAGAAATTTGGTGAGAAATTTGGTCAACTTGTTGCTTTTTTCCACAATTATTCTAGATCATATATTGATTTTGTTTATAAGCACAAAATTTTCAAAATGTTAGAATTCAACAATGTTATAATTGATTTATATGATTATATTAAGAATAATAAAATAAATTACGAAGAATTACTAGAAATTGCCACTCAAATATCAAGAGCTGATAGAACAAAAAATTATACTCATGTTCTAACTGAATCAAATGATCCTAATTTTCAATTCTATACTCATGTACTAGATTATGAAGATCTATCAGATATAAGGTACCTTTTCAAAATGGGGAAATATATTACTGATAGTGAAATTAAAATGGCACAATTTCTTTCAAACTACCCATTAGAAAAATTAAAGACACTCGCTAAAGCAATAGTAAAAGCTTATTTCAAAGGTTTTGAGCGGGACGGTAAAAAAATTGGTAATAAAACTGTAGCTGAAGTTAATTATCCAATTGGAATGGAAAGTCTTATTCGTGAAGTAAAGACTGTTTTAAAGGAAAATAATTTATCTATTTCATGTAATGAAACAAGAAGTACAATTGCTAATGAACAAGCGATTTTCGATCACAAATTTGACATTGCACTGATATTGAATGAAGAATTGGGAACAAAAATTGTTGATGGTTATTGCAATGCATTAGAAAATACAAAAGAATTAATATCGAAACAAGCAGGTGTAATTTATTTTACCAGTTTCGGTGAAAAACCATTCAATCCAAAGAATAAACCTGAAAATATAAAACTATCAGATAATCAAACTGAAATGTATCAACGTTTATCTAGAGATATGAATCAACATCATGTGAAATATCAACCAGTTTCTGAAACAAGTTTTTGTGTTGTAGCTTTTCCAAGTCCAAATATTAATGAAAAATTTGAAGAATTATTTGATAAAATTATTGAGATTAATATGCTAGATTCCATTAAATATGAAAAAATTCAACAAAAAATGATTGATATTTTAGATCAAGCTAAATATGTTCATATTAAAGGAAAAGATAGCAATCAGACTAATTTAAAAATTAATTTACAAGAATTAAAGGATCCTGAAAAAGAGACTAATTTTGTTAATTCAGGAGCATCTGTAAATATACCAGCTGGTGAACTTTATACTACACCACAATTAAGTGGAACTAATGGAGTTTTACATGTTTCTGAAAGCTATCTTAATAAATTATTATTTAAGGACTTGAAGTTGACCTTTATAGATGGGTATATTGATGAATATTCATGTTCCAATTTTGATACACTAAAAGAAAATAAGAAATATATCGAAGAAAATTTACTATTTCCACATAAAACTCTTCCAATGGGTGAATTCGCAATAGGTACTAACACTTTAGCTTATGTTGTAGCAAGAAACTATGAAATTCTTGATGTTTTACCAGTTTTAATATCAGAAAAAACAGGACCACATTTTGCTATAGGAGACACATGTTTCCAGATGCGCGAAGATGTTAAATCATTTAACAAATTTACAAAAAAACAAGTAGTTGCTTGTGATAATGAAAAAACTATTCTTCGAAAAACCGATAGAAAAAATGAAGCTTATACATTTAAACACCATGATATAGTTATGCCATTTAGTTCTATCGATTTTATAACTGCTATAATGAAAAATGGTGAAAAAATAGATTTAATACGAAATGGTCGATTTACATTAGAAGGCACTGAGGAATTGAATGTTCCGCTAGAAGAGTATGAAAAATAACACATATCCCCTTTTTTCAAGAAAAATTAGCTGATAGGTCTTAAAAAAATGGGAATACTTTCGCCCATCTCTCTTGTGTTTATTATTATATAAGATGATGAATTATATTGGTTTAGTGAGTAAAATGGCCACTCTCTATTCCAAAGCAAAATGTCCTAAATGCTTGGACGGATCATTAACTAAAGTAGGGCAAATGATCAGATGTACCTGTGGCTGGTGGGATTGCACTGAGGAAAAAGATGATGAGACTCCCATTCAAGCAGTAATTGTTGCTCAAGCAATCTATTCCTAAAATTTTTTTATTAAATTTTTATTTAAAATTAAAAACTTGATATATCATTTTTGTCTTATTCCGATAACTTTAAGTGTAAGTAGGGTAGTTTATAATAGTTTTAAGGAATAATGATATTGTTGATTCGTAACAAAAAATATAATAAGGAGTTATAATGACAAAAGCGAAATCTCGCGAAAGAGGTGATAGCAAAATGGAATTTTGCGAGAAATGTGGCAGTCTAATGAAACCAATAAGAGATGAAAAAGGATCCTTTCTAGTCTGTAGTTCCTGTGGTAAAAAGGAAAAATTAACAAAGACTAAATCAAAAGCTTATACACTTACAAGAAAAATTGAGCATAAGGAAAATGAGAAATTAGAGGTTACAGAAGTTCGTAAAGCACGAGCTTTAACTGATGAAGAAAGAGAGGAACTTGAGGATTCTTATGGTGATATGTTAGAACAAATGGAATATGATTGAATTCTTCAACTCTCTATTTTTATTAATAAAAATCCAATATTATACTAAATTTTAGGTTATTTTAATAAATTCTAAATTATAAACTAATAAATGAGATGTCTTTAGAGATTTTAATCCGTTATGGTGAGCTGGCGCTCAAAAGTCCTTCTGTTCGAAAATTCATGGAAATTAAATTAGCAAATAACATCAAAACCTTGTTAATAAAACATAATATTACAAATTTAGATGTAATACTAAAACGTGCATGGGGAAGGTTAATTATAGTTTTTGATGAATCGTATCCTTTAATTGATGATAAAATAATTGAGAAAATTAAAACATTATTAATTACATATGGCATTGGAATAACTTCTTTTAGTGTAGCTATTAAAACTTCATCAGATTTAAGTACTATAAAACAAACTGCTTTTGAAATTGCTCGAAAAAAAATTAAACCAAATTCATCTTTTGCAGTAAGAGCTCGACGTTTAGGTAAACATGATTATAATTCTAAGGATTTAGAACGTTTAGTTGGAGAAGTAATTTTTGAATCACTAGCCAAGAAAAACAATCTAACTGTTAATTTAACTCAACCTGATTATACCCTTTTTATTGAAGTAAAAGATGAGTATGCTTATTTATTTGATGATAAAGTAGCTGGTTTTGGAGGATTGCCTCAAGGAACACATGGTATTATTGCCGGAATTCTTAGAGGATCAATAGAGGATGCTTTGGCAGCTTTCTTGTTGGCGAAAAGAGGGTCTATAATTATACCAATGTTTTTTCAATTTGAAAATGAAAAAGCAAAAAACTTCGAGTCTATAAAAGAACAATTAAATTATTTTGAAAAATTACAACCAAAAAAGAAGCTAAAATATTTCAATATTAATTTTAATGAAATAATAAAGAAAATAGGTTTTGATAAACTGAAATGTTCATTATGCGATGAAATTTGTATCAAAATAACTAACGAGCTATTAAAACAACAAAAATTTAATGGAATCACACTTGGAAATGTAGAATCAGCGATAACTGATAGAAAGGTTATTACCTCATTTTCAGGCATTAACCAACCAATTTATTATCCATTAATTTCAATAACGAAAAATCAAATTCACCACCCTTTTAAAGCTAATTTTAAAAGCAGATTTTGTCTTGACAAGTGTCTAGGATATGAAAATGAAAAAAAGAAAAATAGTATGTCACTATCACAAGATGAAATTACTCGAATAGTGACAGATATTACTTCCTCTTTTAAATCTACCAAAATGGCTTAGGGTGGTAAAATTATTGGGGAAGGGATATTATAGATTCTAATTCTAGCATCTTTTTTATCTAGTATTTTAATAACTAATCCCTTTTTGAGTAAAGTTTCAAGTGCATAACCTAAAGTTCTATCAGGTAGATTAGTTTCATCTAATATTCTATGACGTGGCAAAGGACCAAGTCGATCAAGAACATAATAGACAAAGTTAGCACTAGGAGGAAGAGTTCTTAAAATACCAGCAAACATGATTCCTCATCATAAATTGTATCTCCTAGTAATTTATAGGTGATTTAAAATCAAAATAATAAATTAAAAATGTTTGTGAAAGTCAAGAAAATAAAATAACTAAGTTAGTTGAAGTAATTTTTGAAATGAATTATCTAAATCTGCTAATATATCAGAAAACTGATTTATAGAAAATTGTTCATAAGATTCCTCTTCCAATAAAGAGCTGGTTATACAAATTGATTTATTTTCATGCATTTGTGAATTCATTACCTCAAATGGTAAAATTGTAAAAGATTCTCCAAGAAGGATTGGTGTTATATTTTTTACATATAATATTTCAGCATAATTGGTTATTTCCGGATGATTTTCAACTAATGATTCTGTAATAAAATAAGAAATAGCCCCTGAATCCTTGACTAGAAATTTAGTGTTTTCCAAAAAAACATGACTTATCATATCAGACATTTCTTTTGTAAAAAGATTAGAAACATTACCAAAAGAAATGAAACTAAATTGTTCTTCAGATTTTGCCAAATTAACATGCATTTCAGCTAACCTCATCATGCAAAACAATTTAGCAATAATTTGACCTAGAATTTTTAAATAATCAAATGATTGACTGATATTTTTAATAGCTAAAGCATATAAACCATTTTTTCGATTAATCTCTGCATGTGCATTAAAAAATAAAACATTAAGTTTTGGAGGAACAGGAGCAACCAGATTCTTTGTTCCTTTTTTTAACAATTGTTCTGCTCGCTTTATTCTACCAATTAAGGCATATATCCATGCAGATAGAAGATTGATTTCAGTAACTTTTAGCTTATTTTTCAATGTTTGATAAATTTTTGATGCTTTACTAGCATATCTTAATGATTTAATTAAAGAAGAACGATAATCTTCATCTTGAAAAGTATAAGCTGGAAAAGCCATCATTAAATAAAGTTCAGCTCTAGCTAAGGCTAATTTTCCTAGAAGATTATTAACAGGTTCATTTTTAGAAAATTCTTCATCAATTATACGTTCAATGTTTTCATATATACTCAGTGCTTTATAGAACCATCCTTGTTGTGAATAAATATATCCTAAATCAAAAAGACCATCAACATGTAGTTTTCTCATAAGAATTGATTTTCTTTTACATAGTCTTAGATATTTTATTCCCCGATTAATGTACTCTTCAGCTAAAGCGATCTTATTATAAGCTACAAGAAATCTTCCAGAAATTAATAAAGTCATACTCATTAGATTCATTGTATCAGTTCTTTTTTTAGAACGTGAATAATTTAAACAAATGTTCAAGAAATTATTTAAATCATCTTCAGAAATTTCTGGTAAAGTTTCCATTTCAATCGAACTGATTATATTTAACAGTTCAACATCTATTTGATAAAATTCGTTGTATTCATGTTTTGAAGCATTTTGTAGAATCACTTCAACAATTCTTTTAGAGATTTCTGGATTGATATTCAACCAAAACCAACCAAATCTCAATAATACCATAAACAAAGATTGATTTCCAGATGCTTTTACATTAACAGCGCTCAATCTTTTTAAAATTAAATCAGTTATTATTGTAAGAGTATTGTAATCTTGAATATTAATTGATTTTAATCCAAATTCTTTACAAGCGTCTATTATTTCTTCTTCTTTAACTACATCAAAATATTCTGTACCAATTATTACAAATCTTTGAGCAGATATTTTTTCATCATTTTTTTCTAAAAATTCTTTTTGAAATAAAAACTCATTTTCTTCTGAAATCTCTAGTGCAGAAACAAATGTGGCGATCCAACCTTTTTCTTCTGCAATTCGTACATGATAAAGAATACTTTGTCTACTCATATCAGTTGGCATTAATTTCTCAGCCAAAAATCTTAATTGCTGAGTATTTGCTACACCTAGAAATTTCACACAAGTAGCAATAAAACGTGACCAAAAGAATTTCGATCGCGTAATAAATGCCATTTTAAATCACCTTGAAAATAACTAAAACCACAGATGGTAAATCATCTGCTTTTAGCCATTTTTTAACTATCTCCAAAGATAAGATACTATCTTTTTAATTCAAATACTTATTAATATAATTTGTTAGATTACTTGAAATTATGAATTCATTATTAAGAAAGTGGCAATTGACAAATGGCTGCAACAAATTCATCGTTTTGTTTTATTTGTGCTTTAAGTTCTAATTTTGTTTTTCCTTTTAGATGTTTGTTAATAAATTTATGACTTTCAGAGGGTATTTTTGAGGAGTCAACTTTTATTATAATTTCTTTATCTTTTATTTTACTTATTATTAAATCATGTAAATCAATATTCAATCCAACACCAAGAACCTTTGAAGCAGCTTCTTTAGCAGTCCAAATTTTCGTTAAAAGTTCCTCATTGATTTCTTGTTGCTGATCTTTTATTAACTCTAATTCAACAGAACTAATTAATTCCTCAATAAATGAATTATCTCGCTTTTTCTTTATTTCTAAATCAATTCCAGTATTGTTTAAAGGATCAATAATTCCTACAGCAAAACCATTACTATGTGTTATTGATATATAGAAAGGATTTTTACCTTTCAATTGAATATAGGGTTTGCCAAGTTCATTCTTATTAATCTTGATAGTGTTTAATTGAATATTGGGATCAATTTTCTGTAAAGCTGTCTTGATTGCTATAACACCTGAAACCCATTCATTTCTTTTTTTCTCAATTGAAAATGATTCGTATTTATTTTTTTCATCTTTATGAAGGAATTTATCTAGAAAATTTGATTCTTTTTTAATTTCATTAGAAATTTTATTTACATTTACAACTTCCAAAATAGCTTCTTTGGGAATGTCAAATAATCTCTTAACTTGTTCCATATGTATTTCTTGAACATGACTTAAATCTGCTCCAAAATCAACATGAACAGTTGAATATTCTTCTGCTTTTATAATAACTTGACCTGTTTTTGATAAGATTTCAAAATTGTAAATGCTACCAAAATCTGAATCATTAATCTTGTATCCACGAATTATAGCAGCTGGCTCTAAAGATTTGTTAACCACTAATGATTTTATACCAAAAGGAAGACCTAATTTATTATCTTTTATAATATCCAATAAGCCCATTGTTTGAAATGCGGATTCAATAATTAAAGGTTCACTTGTAAAACCTTTGTTTTTATAACTGAAGTGATTTTTGTCATTGATAGAAATTTTCGTAATAATTTCTTGTTTGAAATCATTTATTTCATTGAGAACTTGAAATAGGGGACCATGAGGTAGAATGCTATATATTGTTTGTTTGCTTGCTAATCTGCTTTTGTTGAGAATTGGTTTATTAGCATTTTCTTCTTTTCTTTTACCAAATATAACATTAGCGTTAAAATGAATTGTTGGTTTGCCTATTTTAACTCCATCTTTTATAAATTCAGATGTTATAGAGCAATTTGGAGTTTTAGCTGAATAGCCTATTATAGCCTTTAAAATTCTGGGATTATCATTAGTAAATTTGATTGCTGATTTGAATTCAACATCATTGAATCCAATTAACTGAGATTTTGGAAAAGCCAATTTTGTTAGTTCAGCAAAAATCTCTAACCCAATAACTCCTGGGAGATAAGGAATATTATCAATTCTATGATGATTTAAATAGATATCATCTTCTAATGTAAATTCTCTTTCAGCGAAAATTGAACCATCATAATTCCGTTTTATTTTTCCAATTAATGGATATTCTTCTCTATCTACATTGACAAAATTTGAAGGTGATTCCATTAATGCACCGATTTCGCCAACAACAATAACTTCAGGTTCGGATCCAAATTCAAGTTCTTTAATAAAAGCACTAACGCCATCAGAAACAGAGATTGGTGTTACACCAACTTGCTTCAAAACTGTCATTACTGAACCTCTTGTTGCCATGCCAACTTCACCCCAAGCGGACCAACAAATCGAAGTGGCATGAATCCCTTTAGATCTCAATTGCCAACAATATTTAGAGAGATAGTCATTTGCAGCAGAATAATCTACTTGACCAGCATTTCCATATCTACCCGCAACAGATGAGAAGCATTTTAAGAATTTGATGTTCTTTAGATTAATGTTTTGAATTAGGTTATCTAAACCAACAGTTTTCACATTATAAACAAGGTCAAATTCCTCAGGTTTTTTATCAGATATTAATTTGGATATTTCAATGCCAGCACCATGGATTATACCTGTTATTTCTTGATTGAAATCAGATCTTATTAATTCAATAGTTGATTTTATTAATTCATTGTTTACAACATCAGCAGTATAATATTTCACATCACAACCAATTTCTGTTAGATATTTGATTGCTTTCTTTATATCAACTGCTTTTGTGATTTTTGACCATTCTTTTTCAATTAGAACCGGAGTAACTCTTTCATTTTTTTGTTTTAGATCGCTAATTAATTGTTCTTTTAATTGAG
>JAEOUJ010000423.1 GCA_016839405.1 Candidatus Gerdarchaeota archaeon
AACTTCTAAACCATCGAATAGATCATCTTTGTCTGTGTCTTTATCAATAGGGTGAGTAAAGTAGATAAGAACCTCTTCTCCATCTAATAAACCATCATCATCTGTGTCATCAACATCTGGATAAAGCCCCCACTGACATTCCAGCATGTTTATCAAACCATCTGTATCTGGATCTAACATTGAATCATTTACTAGAATATCCAGAACACCACCTTTTGCAATGCCATAAATATCTTCATACCAATCATTCATAGTATCATTATCTGTATCCCAAGAATTCGGGTTTGAAAAAACAACATTAATTTCATAAGCATCTTCCAATTTATCAGAATCCGTATCACGTTTTTTGGGATTAGTGAAATAAATCATAACTTCATCATAATCATTAAGCGAATCATTATCTGTATCATTATTATTTGGTAATGTGCCTAATAGAAATTCATCAATATTTATTAACAAATCATTATCAAAGTCTAGAGTTGAATCATTTACATATGGATTTAATTCATTATGAAATTCATAGCCATCATACATACCATCTGAATCTGAATCTTGATTAAAAGGATCCAATCCATTTGCAATTTCATCGCCATCTAGAAGATTGTCATCATCCGTATCATCATCATATGGATCTGTAAAATAGGTGTTTTGCTCATCTTTGTCAATCAAACCATCCTCATCTGTATCAACATAACCTTTGCGATAATATAATGTTCTATTTTCATCTTTTTGATCCAACCAAACCATATGGATATTTCCAACAGAATCAATTGCAAGGTTTGGGTATTGTGAATAACCATGATCAGGATTAAATAAAATATCATTTGTCCATTGATGTGTTTTTGCCGATAAGAATTTCAAATAGATACCAGCAGTTGTTGGTTGATCAATTTCAGTTATTTTATGATTCCACACTAATACTATGCGACCAAAACTATCCACTGCACCAGTCATTTGACATTTTAAGCTAGCTTTATCAGTTAATGTTACAGCTTCATTCCAATATCCTGTTGTATTTCTTTTTTGATAAGCTAAACTATATTCATCAACCGATTCTATTACTTGATGAATAAAGTGCACATCTCCATTATTAGAGGAAATCAAAAGCGGTTGTGCTACATGATGGAATGTTTGAGGTAAATTGTATGCGTAATTATAACCACTCCAAGTAAAAGGCATAGATTCATTCTCTTTCCAAATTAAATTATAGTGTAAATTATAATAGATATTCGGCCATTCCCTTGTTTCTACAATCATTCCTCTCATGAAGAAAAGTCTTTCAATTCCTTCATTATAGGTTACTAAAAAATCATAATCACTTGATATAATATTGTAATAATAAGTGCTAAGTAAAGGTATCATCTGATATTCCCATGTATTAGAGCTCTTTTTAGTAACACAGAAAAAATTATTTCTGTAAGAAATATATTTAGTATAGACGATTTTCGGTTTATTTTCATTATTAATATAAATACGTGGTAGTGAGCCAGTATCAATTACCCTATCTTCAGACCATTGTCCTTGACTATAAAATTTATATTTAATTTCAGAATTATCTAACCATACTAAGTGAATATTACCATAAGCATCACTTTTAACATCCATTAAACCATAAATACTTGATGTTGTAGTTCCAATGGTATTAATGCTACTCCAAGAATCACTACTATTGAATTTTATAATATGATAAAGATACCAATAATCTCCATCCCTTCCTGACCATAAGATATGAGCATTATCATCATTATCGATAGCGATTTTTAAATCATTAATATAGGCTGGATCTTTGATAACTTCAGGTAAATCCCACCCATAACTAGCTATCATCTCGTAATCTGTTTCAAAATTTAAATTGTCTTGAATTGGAGATTGAATTTTTTGTAATGTTAATATCTCCTCTGATTTAGGTATTTTTTCTATTATATTAAATGTAGCGGGAGAATCAGCTATCATTATTATCATAAGTAAAGTAAATAGAATTATAATCCCTGATTTTTTATTAAAGATACTTTTAATCCTCATTAAATTGGCATCTCATTTTACGATATTTAAATATTCATTTTAGAATAATTTGAACTTTTTTATAAGTTTTTCTTAAATTTTTGAGAAAGATATCTACCTATTATTTCATTATAAATTCTTTCATTCTCATGATTATTATCTATTTTAATGATTTTCAAGTTATGTCGAACATTTTATTAGTATCCCCCTTAACAATAAAGTCGAATCCGAGTTTATCTTTTCCTCGGTAATCATAAGTGAAAAGAAGTTAGTACACAGTATATTTAAAAAAATATCAAAACTGTGTATAAACAGATAGATACGAGGAATTTAGCATGAAATTAAAAGGGCGTCATTTGCTAACGCTATTGGATTTTACACCTCAAGAAATTACCTATCTATTAGATTTAGGTGATGAGCTTAAGGTCGAATTCAAAAAATATGGTGGTCACCCAAATCGTGAACCACTTAAAAAGAGTCTAGGTATGATGTTTGAAAAAACATCTACTCGAACACGTGTTTCTTTTGAAACAGGAATCTGGGAGCTTGGTGGTCAACCTTTATTTCTTAGTTTTCGAGACACTCAACTAATAGGCACAGGTGAAACGCCAGGAGATACGGGTCAAGTTCTATCTAGATATTTAGGTGGAATTATGGCTCGAGTCTATAAACATGAAACATTACAATTACTAGCAGAGCACTCAACAATACCAGTTATA
The DNA here is from genome assembly GCA_016839405.1 of Candidatus Gerdarchaeota archaeon. The sequence goes on from JAEOUJ010000423.1 coordinate 2,721, forward strand.
AATGGTTTATGTAATCTTTATCATCCTTGTCAAATTTTAGCGGATTTACAAACTATACGAGAACATAAAGGAAAGCTAAAAGGATTGAAGCTTGTATATGTTGGTGATGGCAATAATGTTTGTCATTCATTAATGATTGGTTGTACAAAAATGGATATGGATGTTTCTGTTGTCTGTCCGGATGATTATAAACCAGATCAAGTAATCACTAAGAAAGCTCAAGAATTAGCAAAGAAACATGGCACTAAATTAGAAATTACTAGTGATATTCCTTCAGGTGTTAAAGATGCAGATGTAGTTTATACAGATACTTGGATTTCCATGGGTGATGAAGCTCAAAAAGATATAAGATTAAAATCTTTCAAAGATTATACAGTAAATTCTAAGCTAATGAAATATGCAAAAGATGATGCAATTTTCTTACATTGTTTGCCAGCTCATAGAGGTTATGAAGTAACTGATGAGGTAATTGATAGCAAACAAAGTGTTGTTTTTGATGAAGCAGAAAATCGAAAACATGCTCAAAAAGCTGTTATGCTGGCTTTAATGGGAGATGTTGCAAAATAAGGTGGTTATTTACCACCAATAATATTTTTTATTAGTCTTTGGTGTTGTCTTTTTTGAAATTAAAGAATCCAGTAATACTCACAACAAAACTCAATATTTGTGGAAGAAATATTCGTCAATCTTTAATAGAAAATTGGAAATTTGAAGAAACACCTGAATCTTTTGACGGTACACCAATTTTTCAATATAAAAATATACGATTAGTTTATTCTGAAAAAGATGTAATTGTATCAGATCATTGTGATTCATTACTAGCTGATATGCTTATTTTTGGGTCTCGTCATAAAAGTGCTACAAATAAACCCAGCCTTTTAACCCACATTACAGGAAATTTAAGTGATGATAACAGTCATGGAGGCAATCCATTTGAGATAAGCTTTGGTTCTACCAGAGCTATAAGAGAAACATATCTTAGTTTGAAGAATGAAAAAGAAAATCATAAATTAGAAAATTTTGAGGTAACAGTTGAAGCAACTCACCACGGACCAACAAGTATGAAAACTCCTCTTATATTTGTTGAAGTTGGTAGTACTGAAAATGAATATAATAATAAACAAGCAATTATGGCAGTCACTAATTCTATAATGAAATTATGTCTAAACAAAGAAGAGGAAGAAATCACACCATGTATTTGTTTTGGAGGGGGGCATTATGCAACTAGATTTAATGAACTAATGGAAATTACACCAGTAGCTATTGGACATATTTTACCAAAATATCAAAAGGAAAATATCACAACGACAATAGTAGAGCAGATGATTGATAAAACCATTGAAAAAGTAAAATGGGCAATAATTGATCGAAGTAGTTTGAATAATAATCACATTAAATTAATCCAAGATGGTTGTTCTACAAGGGGAGTAGAAGTTATAAAAGCAAAAGATGTAAAATATGGAAGTATTCATTAAAAGAAATATTTCAAAATAATTTTTCTCAATATTTTTTCCTATTAATTAAAATTACTTTGCTTTAAAACTATTAGATGAAAATAACAGTAAACAAAATTATCCTTTCTTAAAGAAATCATCAAGTGTTTTTCTCTTTTTTAATTCATTATTAACAATAGTTTCTCTCTCTAATGAGTAATCATCTTCTATTGATTTATGAGCAACTTTTGATTTTTGATTATAATAATTAAAATTAGATGTATTTTCAATTGAACCAGGAAAAGTTTTTTCTTTTAATGGGATTGCTGGTAAATTTAATTCCTTTGTAATTGCTTTAGCTAATCGTTTATCATAACCATAAATAGTAAAAACTAATTCAGGTGAAATTTTATTTATATAATCTATTATCTCTGTATAATTTGCATGAGATGATAATGGAAATGAATTATCAAAATCCTTGTATCTATAAAGATTAGCCATTCCAGTAATAATTGCAGTACGAACATTAATTTTTTCTCTCATAAAATAGGGCACTAGTTTTTTACTTCTAGATTGAATTATTATACACTCGCCATCATTAATAATTTCTCTACCTTCTTCTGTTTTCGAATCCAAAAAATCCAAATCGATTCCATGATTTTTGTAAACATTGCAAATTGGTGTAACATCATCATGTGTTATTACTCTCAGATTTGTAAAATTATTAAATAATTTGACTAATTCTTGTGCAGATCCAATTTTACCAGCAGATAAAACAACATTGCGTTTTTCATTAATGACTTTTGTAGACCATTTTAAAATATCCATTGAAATTTCTTCTCTAGGACGAAAATGTAATTCTGGTGAACCAAAAGTTGCTTCCACTACTAAAATATCAGCTTTTCTTGTTTCGAGAGGTTTATTTATTGAAAGTAATCCTTTTCCACCAATATCACTTGAAAAAAGTAATTTTCTATTATTATTTTCAATAATAATTGATGATGAACCTAGGATATGTCCCGATGAAATAAAAGTTATATCGACTTCATCTTGATTTAAAGGTAATTTTATTTTTTCATTTAATTTTGCTGGGTGAAGATTTTTCTTTTCATTGATTTTTTTCTGGCAATTGTATAAATCTATAGTTTCTTGTGTTGCATAAGTATCAACACTTGAATTCATTATTGCAAAATGATCAGAATGTGCATGAGAAACTATGGAAGTAGCTTTTAGGCTTACTTTTGAACTTGTTCCATCTATGATTAATTTCCTGTTTTCTGGAAAATTAATTTGCAAACCATTTTGATAATGAAAATTGATTATAGCCTTGTCCACCTATTTCTCATAAACGTTTAACTATCACATGTTTATAGAAACACTCATTCTTTATTTAACTTGCCATGTTCAATTATCAAAATTATTTTTAATTTTTGTAGAAAAAATTAGAGTGAAAAAAATGTATTTCACTCTTTTGGCGTTAATGTAATTCTTGCATCAACCACACAAGCACCATCATGCATTGCAAACATAGGGTTAATATCAAGCTCTTTGATTTCATCAATTTGAGATACTAACTGACTAATAATATATATAGCATCTTTCAATGATTCAATATCAACAGGTCTTTGACCTCGAGCACCATATAACATTGCTTTAGATTTTATTCCATCAATCATGTGCTGTGCTTCATCTTTTGGAAAAGGTGCAACTCGAAAAACTACGTCTTTCATTATTTCAACATAAATACCACCTAATCCAAACATTACAACAGGTCCAAAAGTGGGATCTCTAGAAACACCAACTATAACCTCTGTTGCTTTAGGAGCCATATTTGAAATTATTATTCCACGTATATTTGCATCTTTTTTATAAGCCCTAGAATTGAGCATTATAGTGTCAAATGCTTCTTCAACATGAATTATATCTTTAATTCCGAGAATTACTCCTCCAGCATCACTTTTATGAATAATATCTTCAGAGACTATTTTCATAACAACAGGAAAACCTACTTTTTTGGCAATTTCAACTGCTTCATCTTTTGATTTAGCTAAACCAAAAGCAGGTACATTTAAACCACATAATTTGAAAATTTCTTTGGCTTCATCTTCAAGCATCTGAACACGATTTTCTTTTCGTAGTTTAGCAATAATAGCTTTGATTTCATCTATTGGTAATTTTACTGTTGTTGTTTTTCCTCGCTCTTCATATCTTTTCACAAAATTAGACCAACGATATAATGCACTTAATGATGAAATTGCTTTCTCTGGTAAATCATATGCGGGAATATCACTTTCATTCAACTTATCGACCATTGATTCAACTGCTTCCCCTCCAATGCTGGCAATTACAAATGGTTTTTTCTTCTTATGTTGTTTAACCTCATCTATAACATAATCAGCCAATAAATCGGGATTCGTTGTAGCAGTTTGACAATATAATAATACAATAGCATCAATTTCATCAGCATTAAAAGCTGCTTCAATTGCTTTCTTATATGCTAATTCACCCCCACCACCTGTAATATCTACTGGGTTTTTCGTTGAACCAAAGGAAGGCATGATTTCTTCCTTAAAGAATAATTCCTTCAATTTTTCTTGGTCATTATATAATTCTATGTTATAATCTTCACATGCATCAGTTGCCATTACTCCTACTCCTCCACCGTTTGTAATTATAACAACATTTTTTCCTTTTGGTTTTGGATTATTTGTAATACACCTTGCCCAATCAAATGCTTCTGAAGCATCAATAGCTCGTAGAACACCATTTTGTTGAAAAGCTGCTGAATATA
>JAEOUJ010000424.1 GCA_016839405.1 Candidatus Gerdarchaeota archaeon
GATCCAGCAGATTATGATCTTATTATGAATCAAACTTTTCATAACTTTGGTTTAATTCATGATGTAACTGTAACAGTACAAGTATTCAGTGGTATGGTAGATGCATTAAACGTTTTAATTAGTCAAAAAGGAAATCCTCAAGCAGATGTTGTGATTGGCCTTGATAATACAATGGTTAGTCAAGCAAAAAGTGAAGGCATTTTAATGCCATTAACTAGTGGCATTAATTTAGAAAATATCTCAACTGATTTAATTTCAGAATTAGATCCAGAAAAATACCTTATTCCTATTGATTATGGTTTAATTGCTCTAATATTTGACACAGAATATATTACAACAATAAGTTATCCAGAATTATTAGAATTAAATTTCACACATCTAATAGATGTATTTGGTGAGGATTTCGTAGTACAAGATCCAACGCAAAGTGCAACTGGTTTGAATTTTCTTTTGTATCAAATAATTTTCTACGAAGAAATACTTGGTCAAAATTGGGAGGAATGGTGGACATCAATAAAAGATGTTGTAACAATAGATAAAAGTTGGTCTGATTCTTGGGAAAGAGTCTTTTCTCAAAAAGAAGATCATATAATGGTTTCTTATGGAACAGATCCAGCTTATAATGCGTTTTTTGGTTATAGTTTTGAACAAAATGCAGCAATAATTCATCATAATTCAGAAAAATATGGTTGGTTACAAATAGAAGGTATAGGCATTGTTGAAGGTACTAGTAAAGAATCATTAGCTAAGGATTATATTAATTATGCACTTAGTTCAGAAGTTCAAGATTATATCTCTACCAATAATTGGATGTTTCCTGCTAATAACCAAACTATTCTACCGCCCTGCTATGATTATGCTATAACAACAGAAAATGTGACAGTTCTCAATAATCTAATTACTCCTGAATATATTGGAGAAAATTATCAATCATGGCTTAATACATGGGAGCGCCTTATATTTGGTTCTGAATTGTGGTGGTTGTGGATACTTATTCCAGGAAGTGTTATTCTTATTGGTACGATTGTAATAATTACGATACGTAGTCGAACTAGAATAGATATCGAATAAAATTAATTAAGGAAAATTTCTTTCCTATTAATTTTATTAACCTAGGTCATAAGCTAAATCCTTTACTAAAATACAATAACCACTTTTTTGAATGTGCTTGTAGGTAGATTTTATCTTGATTTGAGTAATTGGTTTTAGAATTGCATATTTCATTTTCATAAATGCATATTTCCTTTTTGAGAAAGGTTTTATTGAATATAAGATAGAATCAAGGACACTAGTTGCTTGATTTATTGATGGAATTATTTCTTGTAGTAGAATTCCATTGAAATTTATTTCTTTTAATAAAGAAAAGAAATCATTATATGGTAATTTTGCACAACCAAGTGGTAAGTGTAAATCCTCTTTTTTTGTACAATCGGAAATATGTACATATTTTATTTCTTTTAGAAGTTCATTTGGGATATTAAGCCAATTTTCATTATCATTAACATATCTATGTGGGGCATCAATTGCATGACCAGCTAACTTCTTACCTAAGCGATCCTTTACTTCAAAATAAAATTCCATAAAATTCTCATCAGACTGCCCCATTATGTTTTCAATTAAAATTTGAGCATCGAATTTCTCAAGTCTGCCTATTAATGAATCATTTGTTGAATTTGGATCTTCTGGTGGATGAGTCAATACATACTTGAGATTTAATTGCTTCTTAAATTTATTAACAAATTCAATTGTTTTCTCAATTAAATTTTGAAATTTTTTTTCTGTTGATCCAATATCATATTGAAATCTACTATAGATTGGCAGATGAAAAGTTGTTGTTGTTTTTCTCAATCCTTGAATTAATTCACTAACCATTGGTATTATAGTAGTATTTATTTCCAAATGATTTAAACCAATTATTTGTAAAAGGAATAGTATCTTTTTAATCGATACTCCCTTAATTGGTTCAATAGTCATACCAATTTTCATTTCAATATTCTACTTTTTAATTTAAGTTTATATAATTACAAATCATTTTATTATGTTATTAACGAGTAACAGAATA
>JAEOUJ010000425.1 GCA_016839405.1 Candidatus Gerdarchaeota archaeon
CATTCTTTTAGAAATAGTATAAGCTTGTTTACCTGCTTCGATTAATTCTGAAGATAATTCATCAAGCTTTTCTTTTTCAGCAAATATTTTTGAAGCTATTTTTTTCAAACCTTTTTCATCAACAATTTTTTGTGCTTTTTCTAATATTTTTTGAGCATTTTTAATATCTAATTCAATCATGGCAATTTGAGCTTGTAACCAAAGAGCTTCAACCATTAATAATGGAGAATTATTAGAAACAGCGAAATCATACAATTTATTGATATGCTTCTTTACTTTCTCTAAAATGGTTTCATCATTAGTGTTTTTTATTTCATTTAGTAAAAGCTCACTAAGATGAAGTAAAACATCTATATGGAGTGAATATAATAATTCTTCTTCTAAAAGTTGTTCAAATAAAACCTCAGCCTTGATTCTATCACGTTGCTGTGAACTTATTTTCAATACCAGAGCTTCTGAAAACCGATAATTCAATAATAAAGGTTTGTGATCAATTTCAGCAACAATAGATTTGAATTCCTCTAAACAATCTTTAGCTTGTTCATGTTGATTTGTTTCTACATGAAAAATAATCATACTGCCAAGAGCATAACCAACATGTATTTTGTTACCTAGCTCTTTTCTTAATTTTAAGCAACGTTCCCTTGCAGAAAAAGCTTCCTTGATTTTCCCTTGTTGCCAATATATTTCACTTAAAGAATAGAGATTACCGCTTAAATCAAACATATTTTTGTATTTCTCATCAACCTCTATTTCTTTCTTAAGCAAATCATAGGCTTTATCCAAATCACCTTTGAGATAATACATGTAGGCAATATTATTAATGTTTCTTGAAGTACCAGGAATTTCTAGTTCTTCCCTAAGTTCTTGAGCCTTAAGGAAATGGGTTAATGCTTTATCTATATCACCTCTATTTCTATAAAAAACACCAATGTTATTATAACCATTTATAATCATCCTTTTCTGATTATTATTCTCCCAATGTTCTAAAGCTTTCTTGAAATGCTCTAATGCTTTATCCCAATCACCTTTTTCAGCATAAAATATTCCTAACATATTCTGACGTCCACCATAAACCAGTTTATTACCCAACTCCTCATCTAATTTAATAGCTATTTCAATATACTCAGGCATCTTATCCAATTTTCCTAAATACCAATAGATCTCAGCAATACTTATTAGAAAAGCTGATTGAGAATACTTATTAGCTACTTTTTCAGAAAGTTTTAGACCATTTTCAGCATATTGTAATGCTTTATTATATTCCCCTATGAAATTATATTGATAGGCAATATTATATTGAAGTTCTATACATTCTACTTGAAGATTAAGCTCTTGATAAAATTTCAAGCGTTCGTTTCTATTTTTAATAAGAAGCTCAATTCTGTTTTCAGGTGTATCTCTCCCTAAGGTAAATTCTATGTTAATTTTTGATGCTTTACAATCGAGAATTATTGCTTTCGCATGTTTTTGTTCTGATGGGGGCAGATCATTTGCTGATTGGTAAATTTGTTCTATTTTATCAATGGTTTGCAATGCATCATCATATCTATTAAGATTCATTTGAGCATTTTTTAAGTTTTTAAGAGATTCAAGTTGAAGGACTAAATCATCTAATTGACTACTAGCTTCAACAGCATTCTCAAAATAAGGTAACTCATCACCAACTTGCTCGCGTCTTTGTTCAAAATCTCTTAGGAAAGCTATAGATCTTCCCTTTAACAAATTAGCATGAATTATATCGAGTTTACTACTGCTTTCGTTCTCAAGGATTTTATCAGTAAGAGTAATGACTTTATAAAAATCCCCCTTGAGAAAGAGATTTTTTATATTCTCAATTTCTGAACTAGTAGTAGTCAAAAGGTTTCCCTCTATAAAACATAAAAACTACTTTGTTAAAAACTTTAGCTGTTTTTAAAATTAAAATAAAAAAGAAATTATTGCATTATTTTTTTCTGAAAAATATGATTTACATTTCCGAAAAATAAATTACTAATAAAGCGTATATTAATGCATTTTATAGGGCAGGATTTTTATGAAAAATCGCAAATGGTATACCTATGGTATTTGCTTAATCATTTTTATAAGTATAGTAACATTTAGGATGAATGTTAATAGTATACAAAAAAAGGAGTTGCCAATACCTCCGGCATTCGGTGTTTATGAAAGATGGAGTTATGAAACTAATGATTGGTTGATTTCTTCTCCAACAGCTGCTGATCTAGATGCTGATGGTTTGCCAGAAGTAATATTTGGTTCAACAGATTTTACTATTTATTGTGTCAGTCATCTTGGAACATTAGAGTGGAATCATACTACTGATGATAGGATACTAGCTTCACCAACAATAGCAGACTTAGATCAAGATGGAACACTTGAAGTATTAATTGGTTCCGAGGATCATCAGTTCTTTTGCTTTGATCATAATGGGGGTATAGAGTGGAACTATACAACAGATGATAAAGTTAGTGCTTCAGCTGTTGTTGCTGACCTAAATGATGATGGCACTTTAGAAGTACTAGTAGGATCACACGATTATAAGCTCTACTGTTTTAATCATACTGGTGGAATAGAATGGACCTATACAACAGGAGAGTATGTTTATTTTTCTCCCGCCATTGCTGATTTAGATGGTGACAATAATTTAGAAATATTATTCGGTTCCACTGACAACCATTTTTACTGCTTGAATTCTACAGGCCATCAAGAGTGGAATTATACTACAGGAGATATGATTAGTACTGCTCCAACAATTGCAGATATTGATGCTGATAGTGCATTTGAAATTTTAGTGCCATCTTATGATCATAATTTTTATTGCTTTAATCACACAGGAGGAGTAGAATGGTATTACACAACTGCAAATGTTATTTTGTATAGTGCTCCTGCTGTAGCTGATCTCGATAATGATGATAAATTAGAAATAGTTGTTGGATCAACTGATGGTCTTTTTTATTGTTTTAATCATACAGGTGGATTGGAATGGTCCTACACAACATTCGATACAATTAACTCTTCTCCTGCGATAGCTGATATAAATGGTGATGGTTTTTTAGAGGTGCTGGTGGGTTCACAGGATAATAATCTTTACTGTTTAAATAGAACTGGTGGCAAAATGTGGAGTTACACACTCAGCAACTATGTTCGTTCATCACCAACTGTC
>JAEOUJ010000426.1 GCA_016839405.1 Candidatus Gerdarchaeota archaeon
CTGTAATTATACTTTTCAAGGTTGGGCAATATTTGTGATTAGTTGATTCATTTAGAAAAGAATATTTTGATCCTATTTTTGAACCAGCTCTACAAATTCCTTCTGGAAATGATGTTATTACTTTTGCTTCGGATTTTTTTATTGCTTTAATGGCAATTCTTGCTACAGCTAATGTGTCTATATCTGTCCTTCCAATCAATAAAAGAACTCCACCTGCAACGCCTTTTGTAAAATTAAAATTCTCTTCGATAAGGAATAAACCATCCATAACTGGAATTTCCCACATGTTTCTGTCAAATATTTCTTTTTTCTTTTGGTGGCCATCACCAAAATAAGAAATGAGTTTACCAATTGACTCATTTTTTTCACCAGTATCAAGATAATTAAAAACACTGGTTGTTGGTGCAGTCATAGCACTTTGAGAAATTCTAGCTAATAATTCATCCTTCATTTTACTGCTTCTTTTAGTCCAAATTTGAATTATTACACCAGGTCGTCCATCAGGTGTATTTTCTCTTGTTAGAACCTTTTCTATTCCAGCTTCAGCAGAGCACATGATTATGCTCGTAGCAAAACCTACAGTGTTTTGAGCTGCAGCTTTTGCCATATCTTCATCAATTGCTGTTATTAAAATTCGTGAGCACCACATCTTAAAGCATTCAGAAAATGTATCTTCAATTTTTAATTCAACCATTTTTCTCAACTCTATTTTAATTCGCTGTTATCTTTATGTTTATGTGCATCTACATGTTCATTGAATGCTTTTTGCCACTCAATTTCCATAAGCAATGGCACTATTCCTAAAGTGCTAATTCCAAATAATAAATAAAAAAGTAAAGCTCTATATCCTGATTTGCAATTAGATCCACTTTCAATATTTGATGTTGCAATATGCTCATGTAGTAGTTGATATTTTGTATAGATAGAATAAATTGGTAACAGGATTGTAAAGATAAACATTGTTGTTGGATTATTTTTAGTTGGGTATGATTCTGGTTCAGCTTTAAATGCATTCCTGAAATGTTCATCTAGATCTCTAAACAACCACCATTGATAGATAAGGTAGTAGATACCAAAAGTTATTAGGGAAATTAGGATTACTCTTCTATATTTCCTTTTTGTACCATAGATTGATTCCTGTGTCATAATTTAGTACACATCACTTTTTTTTGTAGAAATATAAAGGGAAAGATTGCAAAAATAATATTGCCCCCTTATTTTATTTCATTAATTCTGTTCTTTTCAAACTTTGCCAGGATTTACTTTCACCTGATCGTATTTTTTTGAATTCTGGTAAATGCCTCAGAATTAAAACTAACCACATGCTAAAAGCATATAGTAATATAAATTGCCAACCAAAACCATCAAGTAAGTATTCATGAGGTATGAATGCTCCAGGTAAACCAAATCTGAATGGTGGAATAACAGGATCTGTAAATAATTCGATCAAAAACCAAAATGGACTAATAAAAGTAGCAGCCCATGTTGCTCCTGTTCCGGAAAAACCACTTAGACGAATTAATCCAAACATGATTATACCCCAGAAGAATACCGTTGGCCAGTAAAGATAAAACAATAAACCAACATAAGTTCCAAGTCCTTTTCCGCCTTTAAATCCTAAATATGGCATCCAACAATGTCCTACTACTGCAAATACAGCTGCAAGAATTACATAATATTCAGTGTAGTCTGTATTTGGTATAGCATATTCTACGAGAGTAGCAGCCAACATACCTTTAGTAGCATCAACTCCATAAACAATTGTCCCCCATGGCCAAAGACCTGCAGCTCGTATAGTATTTCTTGTACTAACTGAACCAGAACCAAATTCCCTTGGATCGATTCCCGTCACAAGTTTGGTGACAATATAAGCAGTTGGAAATCCACCTAATAGAAATCCAATAATTGGTGAAACAATAAATGGCCAAATCTCATTTATAGACAATTAAATCACTAAAGCGATTTTAATTTTTATTGTTTAAAAAAAATTCGCTTCTTAAATAAAAAGGAGAGAAGATTATAATAAATAAACGATTTGTTTTTCTAATTTAACTAATCCATTTTCTCCAAGAAATTCCAAACGTTCTTTTATAACATCTATTTCAAGATTCAAAATTAATGACAAATCATTAATGTTTGCTTCGCCACCTCGAGAAGCAATTGTTTGTATAAGACGTTGATCAATTCGTTGAGGAAGCAATTCATAGGAAATCTTTCGTATTTGAATTCTTATGTTTGAGTAAGTTGCTTCAGCTATTGATTTTGCTATATTCACTCTATTAAGTTCATTTCCTAGTTCTTCTAGAAGTTCGCTAAAAGCAACTAGCTTTTCTTTTGAATTAGGTTTCTTAGACAGTTCAGAGCATTTCTCAACAATGACAGCTAATTCGGGAAATTCTTCTGGTGTTTGAATTTCAATCTTTGGTACATCGAACAACTCTATATCAAATAATTCAGGTGATATTTGAACCTCTACTCGAAGTGCTCGTGCGATTTGATAATATCTTCTTGGCGCTCCTTGCCCCTCATCACGAAAATCAGAATCTAACAGCCCAGCATCAACTAATTGCTTTAAATGACGAAAAATAGCTTGTTGACCTAAATTCAATTGTTCAGCTAGTTGAGTTAAATACATAGGTTCAGCTGTTAACATTTGTAATATTTTTCGTCTTGTTTCGCTTTTTAATGCAAGAAAGATTTCATCAGGATCTGCCATTTAATTTACCCCAAAAGAATGGAAGGTTATATGTATGATATACCTCCTTCCTTGAATTTATCAGTAATTCCTTTATATTTGGTCATATCTTCGGATGATCCTCTATGAATCTTTTTCAATGCTTCCTTGAATATTTCTTGTGTTATAAAGAAATCCTTCTTTTTCAACCGATCTATTGTTTTTTCTCGAGTATCTGAAGAGAGAATGAATTTTCTTACTGCTAACATACCTGCTTCTTTGGCAATAGCAGCTATATCAGCACCAGTGTAACCTTCAGTAATTTTTGCTAATTCATCTAAACTGACATCAGATGCGAGTGGCATATTCCTTGTATGTATCTCAAAAATCTGTTTACGAGCTTTTTGAACGGGTAAGTCTATACCAATAAATCGATCAATTCTTCCAGGGCGAATAACTGCAGGATCAATTATATCAGGCCTATTTGTTGCCATTACGACAACAATATTCTTGATTTTTGTTAGACCATCCATTTCAGTTAATAATTGACTGACAACTCGCTCAGTGACATTGCTATCATGAACTCCTCCTCTTTTTGGTGTGATACTATCAACTTCATCCATAAAGATAATACACGGAGAAGCTTGCCTGGCTTTTCTAAATAGTTCTCGTACAGCCTTTTCAGATTCACCAACCCATTTACTCATAACTTCTGGGCCTTTAATTGTAATAAAATTGGCTTCACTCTCAGTCGCAACAGCTTTCGCTAATAATGTTTTTCCGGTTCCTGGAGGGCCAAATAGTAAAATCCCTTTTGGTGGTTCGATTCCAGCTTCTTCGAATACTTCAGGATATTTAAGAGGCCATTCTACTGCTTCTCTTAATTGTTGAATAGCTTCTTCCAATCCACCAATATCATCCCATTTAACATTTGGACTTTCAATAAAAACTTCACGCAATGCTGAAGGCTCTACCATTGCTAAAGCATTATCAAAATCATCTTGTCGTACTTCAATTTCTTGTAAGACTTCTGGAGGAACTGTTTCCTCTTGCCAATTTATTTTTGGTAGAATTCGACGTAAAGCACTCATCGCTGCTTCTTTTACTAAAGTAGCAACATCAGCTCCAACGAATCCATGAGTAATTGTAGCGATTCTATCAAGATTAACGTCTTCAGATAAAGGAACACCACGTGTATGTATTTGCAAAATATCATATCTGCCTTGTTTATCAGGTACTCCGATTTCTATTTCACGATCGAATCGTCCACCGCGTCGAAGAGCAGGATCTAAAGCATTTGGACGATTTGTTGCAGCTATTACAACTACTTGTCCACGACTTTCAAGACCATCCATTAAAGCAAGTAATTGAGCAACAACTCTTCGTTCAACTTCACCTGTAACTTCTGATCTTTTTGGTGCAATTGCATCAATTTCATCAATAAAGATAATTGAAGGAGCATTTTCCTCTGCTTCCTTGAATACTCCTCTTATATTTGCTTCACTTTCACCATAAAATTTAGACATGATTTCAGGACCACTTAGATGTATAAAATGGGCATCAGTTTCACTAGCAACAGCTTTTGCTAGCATTGTTTTACCAGTTCCGGGTGGTCCATAAAGTAAAAGCCCTTTTGGCGCTTCTACACCAAGTTTTTCAAATATTTCTGGATAACGTAAAGGAAGTTCAATCATTTCACGCAATTTTTGTATTACATCATCCAAACCGCCTATATCTTCATAACTAAGACGAGCTATTCGCTCATCCTCAACTGCCATAGGTGTGGTTCTTAGATCAATATTGGTTTTTGCAGAAACAACTACGGTACCATCACTTTTTGGATTAAGACGTGCAACTTTAAAGACAATTTGATTTCCACCTAAAATTTGTATTCGAATCTGATCACCAACAGAAACGGGTCGACCATTTAGAATTTGTAAAAGAAATCGACCATCAAGATCACCTCGAATTGCTTGAGTTGGTGCTACAACTATTTTCGTTGCTATAGGTGGTTTAATCTTTCTTATAGCCACTATTTCATCTAAACGCACACCAGCATTTATTCTAATAGTTCCATCAATTCTAATGATACCTTTTCTTTCATCTTCTGGATATCCTGGCCAAACCTTAGCAGCAGTTCGTTGTTTGCCAACAATTTCAATTATATCTCCAGCAGATAAATCCATCTTTTTCATTATGTTATGACCAATACGAGCTAATCCTTTGCCAACATCACGGTATTGGGAATCGGAAACTCTTAATTTAACACCAGAATCGCCTTTAATTTCATCATTTCCAGTAGTAGACATTATATTTCATCTCCAGTAATTTTAATTTAATAAAGAAATAAATGAAGAGAACTATTCAATTTTAACTTCAAAACCTTCTTCTATCTTTGCAGGTTCTTTTCGCTCTAATGTTAGTTCTAATATACCATTTCGATATTTAGCGTTAGCAGATTTTGGTTTAACCTTCACAGATAAATCTCGCTCACACGAGTAATTTCTATCACCACTGGTAGCACTAATTGCAATTTTTGATTCAGTGGTTTTAACATTAATATCATTTTTCTCAACACCAGGAAGTTCTGCTATTACACGTACAATTTTATCTTCGATAAAGACATCAACTAGAGGTTCACGATCTTTAGAAGCAACAGGTTCTCCTTTTATTGAAGGTTTAATATTACCAAATTCTTTAAATTGAGGTTTACCATCTGGACCAATATTAACATTCCAACCCCAAACCATAGGACCTAATTTCTTACGAATAGATTCGGGATCATTGGGATCTAGTTGGAAATGCTTCATCATACGCTCAATCTCGCGCATCATTTGTTCCATGAAATCATCATTAAAGAAACCGCTTTCTTCAAAAAGATCTATAGGTAACCATGGAAACATTTCTTTCCATTTCTTATATTCATCATCTTTCTTTCTTCGCCAAGACAATGTTTTTACCTCATTTTTATTTTCTTATTTGTGTTTTATCACTATTTTGTGAATTACTCACAAAAAAGTTAATATTAAAAAGATTATCTAACTAAAATATAAACTTTTGCATATCAATTGAAAAGTAAAGGATTTGCATAATGAGAAAAATAAAGAGAAAGAAAAAAAAGTAAAAGAGAAGATAATTTAATCTATATCGACTTTTAATCGAGCTAGAATTTCATTCATTTCTTTAACTTTCTTTGTAATACCTATAACGTTTTTCAAAACAATTGCTCGTTCAGCTTTTGGAGGAGTAAGAACTAATGTTCCTGATCGGAAAATAAGCATCTCTATAACATCAGGAAATTCCTTAACAACACTCATATTGGTTGCAGGATATCGTTCAGTACCACCACCTAATCCTCTATGATGAATAAGCTCATTACCTTCAATAATGTAGTAATTAAACAAGGTTCGTAACCAAGTGAATAACAATATAAAGAAGAATAAAATAGTCATTCCGAAATACATTTGTGTTGACATATGGAATTTTATTGTCGGGAAATTTGTTATGACCTTTTGAATGAATCCTGTATAAACATTCACTAAGAGTAAAATAGCAATTACAGCAATGATTGCAACTATAATTATAATTGTACTCGCACGATTGAAATCAAAAGCAATTAGTATGATATTTAAAACAAATAGTATTACGAAGATTAAACCAAGGATGTTCATATAGCTTCTTGGATTTGTTGTATAGTATAAAAGATCAGCATCTGTTAAAATTCGACGATCATTTAGAAGCATCTGAGTTAAGAAACAAGTAAATGACATGACGAACAAAGGTATAAGCATAATCATAGGAGAAAAGGAGCGAATAACCATTCGATCTTTATATTCCTTATCTTCAGGGTCTTCTTGTTCAGCTTTTCGTTCAATAATAATAGTTTCGATTTTTGCATCAGAAGTTTCTTCTGGCAATTGGAATCACCGTATTCTCCAAAGTCTTTCTCCTAAAAAAAGATTCTTCATAGGGTAAATTAGGAAATAATCACTATATTAGGTGTTTTTTTACATTTTTTTGTTCTAAAATAAATTATGGAAATCTTTATAAAGAAAATAGACCTTAATCTCATAAAAGTAAGAATTATTTCTCAGAACATACGGAGTTTGTCTACCCAAACTCTTGAGAAATAATTATCGGCGGTAGAAGAAAAATGTTCGCAGAACTAATGACAAGTACCATCAAGGATAGAGAAATGCGCATACGAGAATCTCTAGAGCGGAAAAAAGGTACACGCGGGAGAAAAAAGAGCAAGAAAACCATCAGAGTTCAAGAACTTATAATGGATCTACTATATGTTAATCGCCGGCTTATGAGGTCATCTGAAATTAGAATTGCCGTTGGTAGACGAGTTAAAGGATTAAGTAATTACCTCTTCTTTTCAGCCTTAATGGATTTGCAAAAGCAAGGATCAATCATTAAAAAGAAGAATTTACTAAATATGAAATATACCTTTTACATTCTATCAGAAGAAGAACGTCACTTACGTCTTAGAGACATCATACCTCAAGATCAAATTAGTGCTAATGAATACAAATACTTAACCGCAATTTATCATATTGAGAGAGATTTGGTTTTCCTAAACAGGTTTCTATTCTAATCTTTTATTTTCTTTTTTTTAATTTTTTTAGCCTATTACTTTAATTAATATATAAACTAAAAAGATACATTAATTATTGATAAAACCTATGTTACCTTGGTAATTACTTTCGGCAAGCTTACCACGGAGATTATAGATGGAACCTGATTATAAAAAATTGTACGAAATTGTTTGTGACTTGTATTCAGATACAGAGCATTTTTACTATGGCCAATGGGATGAAACCTTCTTTACATTAAGGGTTTTTGAAACATGTAA
>JAEOUJ010000427.1 GCA_016839405.1 Candidatus Gerdarchaeota archaeon
AAAAAAAATTGGAGGAGCTTTGAATGTTTAAACAATTAAGTTCAAAAGAATTGAATAAAACATATTCTGATAGACCCTGGATAAATAAAAATGCATTAACTAATTTATTTTTATCAGCATTTGCTGAAGCAGTAATACCTGCTATGGATAAAGCTATGGAGAAATTATTCAAGATTTTATCAAGTACAGAATTTATAGCAAAACTTGAAGAGGATATTGTTGATGAATCAATTTCTCGAGTAATCGCCAAAATAAAGAATGAACTTAGGGAGGATTTAATTAAAGGTATGTTATTTGATGATTGAATTAAATTATATATAAAGGAATTTTGAATGGATTAGGTTAATCTTAACTTGTTGTAGAGAGTATCCATTCTATCCAATCATCTATCTTGATATTATCTCCTTTTAATGCAACTTCAAAAGTTTTTAAATCGGGTTTTATTTCTTTGGCGTGTCCAAATAAAATTTCATTAGTGAAATCAGGAAAATGACTTAGTAAATCTGCTTTAGTAATTATTACAACATGAGCATCTTTATAGATGACAGGATATTTTTTTGGTTTGTGAGGGCCTTCAGGAACACTTGCTAAAACAATTCTGTAATTTTCACCTAAATCATGAGCTGATGGACAAACTAAATTTCCTACATTTTCTATAAATAACAAATCAATCCCTGATAAATCCATCTGAGATAGAGCATCTTTAATTAATCGAGCATCCAAGTGACACATTGAACCAGTATTAATTTGTAAAACTTCAACTCCAAGATTGCGAATTCTTTCAGCATCTATAGTTGTAGCCAAATCACCTTCAATAACTGCAATTCCTTTTTTATCTTTTAACCTCTCAATTGTTTTCTCTATTAAGGTTGTTTTACCACTTCCAGGGGAACCCATTATATTAAAACAAATAATGTTGTTTTCCTTTAATAAGGAACGAATTTCTGAAGCAATTTGTTCATTTTTTTTACTGACACGTTCTAATACTGGTATTTTTTTAGTATTTGACATTTATTATCATCGGCTTATATTTCATTTGAATATCACATTTTCTGAACTATTTCTTTTTTCTTTCTGTGCTTCTTAAAACTCATTTTTAATTTAAAGAATATGTTACAGCTTTTAAAGTAAAAATTTAATAGAAAATTCCATTTTGCTAGTACATTGAATTAAATTTTAAAAGCATTAAGTACATTAAAAGACTTGTAATGAAAACTTTGCAAAAATTTAAGGAGATTTTTCAGCCTACTATTTAAACTTATATTTGAGGGGATCAACAAATGGAACCCATTGTAAAAACATCTTTTACATCTCGAGAGGAAAAGGCAAATATTATCAAGATTGTTTTAGTAGGTGATACAAAAGTTGGAAAATCTACATTAATAGAAGCATTAACAGGAAAAGGAATAGCTGAAAAAGGATATTCCGCTTCTTTAGAAATTCCTATGGATACGAAATCAAAAAAATCAAAACCAACAATAGGAAGAATATATGATTTAAGATCACAGAGATATTTCCCTTATCTTCATTCTCTCTTTTATTTCGGAGCTAAAGGAGCAATAATAGTCTTTGACATAGCAAATAAAAATTCTTTTAATTCAATTTCAAAATGGCGAGATATTATATGGGGACATATTGGAAATATACCAATTTTACTAGTTGGTAATAAATCAGATCTTAGACAAGCAAATGAAGATCAAACATCTATTGAAGAAATTAATAATTTCATAAAGGAATTATCTAAGAAACAAAAGGTGCCTATTTCATACATAGAAATCTCAGCTTTGAAACGTTTAGTTGCTTATTCAAGTGGTATATGTGAAACTGAGAATAGTGATATCTACCCAACAATATCTGCTTTTAGAAAACCATTTATAGATTGGTTAATTGCAATTGTTAAAAAGAAATGATTCACTAAAGATTTTTAGGAAATAATTTTCAACATATTTATAGTAGTGAAGTTGAACAAAAAATGATTCAATCAGTTGTCGTAAAAGAAGAAGCCTATAAACAAATGTTCAGATATGTAATAGAATATGCTAATCCTAATAGACCTTATAGGCAATGGCGAGAAGTAATTGGTTGGTTAATTGGCACCATTGAAGGTGAAACTATTACGGTTAATAAGGCAATACCTATGACTAGTGGTAGTTCAATATTTGTTCAAATGGAAGACTATTCAATAATTCCAAAAATTGCTGAAGAAGCTGAAAACCTGAATGCTGTTATTGTTGGTTGGTT
>JAEOUJ010000428.1 GCA_016839405.1 Candidatus Gerdarchaeota archaeon
GAATTTAGTGTTGTAATAAAAAAATTCCTCGAACCTTTT
Organism: Candidatus Gerdarchaeota archaeon; assembly: GCA_016839405.1. The sequence continues at coordinate 40 of JAEOUJ010000428.1, forward strand.
GTTTATCCAACACCATTTGAATTACATTATAGCCCATACTGGAAAGAAAAATATCGCAACAATGAAGTTGATTTAACTAAAAAGAAAAATGACAAAGATCTTGCAGCTCATTTTATGGTTACTTATTTTAGAGGTATTTGTTTATATGGCATTGATATAAAAGAAATAATGCAAGAAATCCCTCGAGATTATTATATTGATTCATTACTTTATGACACAAATGATTTAGTCGAAGTAATTCATAAAGATTCAATATATGCAATCTTGAATTACTGTAGAGTACTATATTATTTAAAAACTGGAAAAGTTGCTTCTAAAATAGAAGGTGGGAATTGGGCTCTAAATACTATAAATGAAAAATATCATAAAATTATAAAAAAAGCTTTGAAATCATATGAGATGAATGATCCAGATTTAAATTTCCTTGAAAGAGAATTAACAAAATTTGCTAATTATATGAAAGAATTGATAGAGAATTCAATTTGATTCACAAAGTTCTCAATCAAAATATTTAATTTTGATTAAAATGAATTTCAAAGTATGACCACTGAAATTGAAGAATCTAAAAAATCCCGTAGTGGATTAATAAATTCAATTGCGTATTCATTTGCTGTTTTTGGATTATTATTGGTAATAGCTCCTGCTTTAATGATTTTATTTGAAGATTATGTTAATTATAGTGATATTCCAATTCTATTTATAATTTTATTACTTACTGGAGCAGGATTAGCAGTTCTAGGATTACTAGTTTTACTAATCAGCATAGGTGTTCAAGCAAGACGTAAATCTAAAGATAAAAAAATCGCAACAATAGAAGAAGAACCAATCGAAGAAGAAGAAGAATTAATTGAAGAAGCTATTGAAGAAGCTGTAGAAGATACTTTAGAGGAGACAATTGAAGAAGCTTTAGATGAAGTTATTGATGAGGAAATTGTAGAAGATATTGCAGAAGAAGTCATTGATATTTCTGAGGATGAAGATGAGGAAGAAATTATAGAGGAACTTATCGAAGAAGAAGAATTAGAAGAAGAACTGGAAGAAAAAGAAACAGAAGATGAAAAAGTTGATGAAGAAGATATCAATGAGAAAGAAAATGAAAGCTAAAAGGTAATCAAATTTATATTCCTCTTTTTTTGATTTAATAATAAATTTAACAAGATATAAAAGAAGATACACTAAATTATTTTTAGATTAATATGAAAGGTCAATCAAGATATTCGCTTAGAGCTTCTAATGAATTTTTAATTCAATGGTTAGTAATAGGACTTGTAATTAATTTAGGTATATTCACGATAATTTATTTTTTTATTACTCCTTTAATTGAATCTTCAAATAATCCTAATTTATTTGAGAAATTAACTTGGAGTTTTTTTGTTGTTTTTATGTTTAGCATATTTGCTGTTACGTATATTGGTATTAATAGCTCAAGATATTGGATTGACTTCAATTCTATTGAAAGGTGGTCAATTTATCGACCTAAAAGAAAAAGGAAAATTGAATATGCTAACATTAAGGATTTGAAGATAATAAGAATGCCATTATTAGGAAATGCATTAAATATTGGTACAATTGTTTTGTTTGTCGATAAAGATGGTAAAAATAAAGTATCAATGAGAATTATGGGAATAAAATATCCACATGAAGTTTATTTGGACATTCTTGAAAGAACGAATATAGAGAATTCTAAAATAACAGCTGAAGATTTGCTAATCTAGTAAATCAAGTTTTTTCTTAAGTTGTTTTTCAGCTTTTATTCTTAAATATCTATTTAGAAAATAAACTGGAATTGAAAATACTATTACAGAAACCAAAACTATTAGAATAATTTTCCATATAGAACCTGTTGTATTGCTTATTCTAGTGAGTAAAATCTCATCAGACCAAAAATTATTTGTGAATTTCACTCGATAGTAAATTTGGTAATAACCTCTGCGAATATCCATCCATAAACAATGAAGATTACCTGCATTATCACATTTTATGTTTGGACTAATTGCTAAAGCATTTATTAATGAAAGTTGACTACTTGGTTCCCAAGTCAATCCTTGTCTATTTCTTATATCTATACCTTGTCTATATGCATAATCTTCATTTATCTTATATGCTAGCCATAAATTATTACTTTTATCTACAGTAACAGCTGGTTGATATGCATCAGATTCTCCACTTGGAGGTCTTTCCACTGGAATAAAAGGTGCAACCTCAAATGATTGAGACCAAGATCCTTCAATTATCTTTCTGCTAGTTTCAATGCTAATCGTACCATAGGCTTGTGGAAATGGTATAGTTTGATTTTCCCAAAATACATTCAAATAATTATAGGAATCAAACACAATAGCGGGATTTATACAATTTGTAGTACCATCAGTTATTGTTTCTACACTTCCTTGAGTTCCATTACTCATTACGTATCTGTAAAAGATTTGTTTAAAGAAATCTCCTCCTTGAGACCAAACAAAATGAGCATTCCCAGATTCATCAATAATAAAATCACTAGTAGAACAATTATATTCATTAACTATATTAAGTGAAAATTGATTACTCCATATTCCCGATGTAATATTGTAAATCATATAGTAATAATTTAAGGTGTTTTCATGATTATCTTTCCAACTTAACCAAATTGATTGATTTGATTCATCTAATTTTAGATTTGGTTCAAAAACTGATTTGTTAAACATTTGATATGGTATGGTTTTTTGCCATATTTTATCAAGATAATTTTTACTTAATAGGAGGATACCATTATCATAACCATAAGTGTATGAATTTGCTATCCAAATTTTCTCTAAACTTGTAATAATTGATGGATTATTATTCAATTTAAGTGTAGCATTTTCTTCTAAAATTGTTTCAGTAGTAAAATTCCATTGATAATCAGAATCTGCTGCAATAAAAAATAATTTACTATTATCCATTTGCCTTTCATTAAAAACTAAATAAAGCTCATTGTAAGGTGAAGAATCAAAATCAAATGATGAAATATAACTAGAATTAGTTAAAGCAATTGTATCTAATGGTGAAATTGGCAATTTATTTATTGATATTAGAAATAGAAACGAATTACCACTTAGAATTATTATTAATAAATAGCATTTAAAGATAGATAATGCTTTCAATTTGCTTGACTCCGGAGTGAAAATTAATTATAACAATATTTACCTCAAGTATAAGAAGTTACATTAAAATTTGATAAATATCTAAAAATGTATTGCATTTTTCTTAATTACAGCTTAAATTTATACTCAGGAATATGCTTCTTTGGAAAGATTCAAAAACCAATCTCGAAATTGTAATTTATTCTCTCAGTAGTATTTGAGAATACTAATATATTTGAGGGTGAATTAAACTGAAAAAAATAATGAAAATTGGAATTCCGATATTAATTGTTGGTATGTTTTTAAGCATGACAATTGTTAGATCGGATTATAATGTAGCTGTTGGTAATACCTTCAACTATGATGTAGGAGTATCTTCTTGGGATGTTACCTTAGGAACAAATACTTCATCCGGTGCAGGTTTTAATTTCCTAGATGTTAAACGTGCAGTAGGATCAACTTTTGAAGTTGAAGTTACAGCTGTTGATCCATTATCAGGTGTTAATTGGGATATGACCCTTGGAACTGATACTGATTCAGGTTCTAATACTCCTTTTGATGGTTTAGGAGTTATATTTTTACTAATCTTACCTGTCCTTTTCGCTGAAAGTACAGTTGGTAGCTGGGATCAAGCTGATATGGATCTTGGGCCAGAGCTTTTCTCATTCTTCTTCATTGATCCAGATACATGGGAAGATTTCTTCTATGAAATTTCACAAGAAGGTTTTATTTCATCAATTTCAGATCCTGATTATGAATTTGTAAATGTTGGTGGAACTTTTGATAATAGTTCAACTATTGCTGTTTTTACCTGGCACTTTGATATGACTTATACATCCGTTGGATATGATTATAGTGGAACTTTTGTATGGATGCATGCATTTGATAAAAACACGGGTCATATGAAAGGATATTATATGGACATGGATTACAGTGGTACTGTTGCAGGCGAATCTTTAACATACAAATTAGAACAAAAAGTTGAAGAAGTTGGTTACAATCTACCTGCTGTTGGCGGATTTATCCCAGGATTTGAATGGTTTATTGCTATTCCAGCACTTGCAGTGCTTGGTGGTGTAGCTATAATCATTAGAAAACGAAAATAAATTAAGTAGAATTATTTTCTACTTTTTTTCTTATTTTTTAGGCCATTTATCTATCATTGGTTTTACATCATATGCAGCTATCCAAC
>JAEOUJ010000429.1 GCA_016839405.1 Candidatus Gerdarchaeota archaeon
AATGGTTTTCACAGTTAAATATTCTCTAATAAGGAAGAAATGAAAAATAATTAAAAAAGATTTTCAATCAAAACAATGCTTTATCTTACTTATTTTGTAATAAACGTTTCTAAAATACCTCCAGTAATTATTTTAGAGGCATTAACAAGATCAGATAGATGTACATATTCATTTGTTTGATGTAAAATCGAAGGTGAACCTCCACCTAATATTATAAAAGGAATCTTTTTTGGAGGTATTAAAGCTGCAGCATCAGTTGCATATGTTAAACCAATTGGTTTGGTTTTTTTGCCTGTAATTTCCTTACTCCAATCAAGCATTCCTCTAACTATAGGTTCATCTATATTTGTTGCTATAGCGGGAACTTTATGAGAAAGTTCAAATCTTGCTTTAAAATCGCTAGTGGCATTAATTTTCTTCAACAATTTTGAGATACTATTTAAGAATGAATTTTCATTTACTTCTGGAATTAATCTATAATCACAATCAAAAGAACAATCTTCTGGTACTACATTAATCTTCGATCCTCCACAAATTACTCCAACATTTAGAGTAGTTTTACCCAACAATTCATTTATTTCATTTGGGATATTAGCTTTTAATTCTTTCAAAATGTCACAAGCTCCATAAATTGCATTTATACCCTTTTCTGGCATACTTCCATGTGCAGCTTTGCCTTTTATAGTAATCCTCACCCAATATGGTCCTTTCTCAGCAATTCCAACTTTCAAATCTGTAGCTTCGGTTATAATTAAACAATCAGCTTTATCCATAACACCTTTTTCTTTTAAAAGAAAGGCACCATTCATACCGACCTCTTCATCAGCTGTTCCAGCAAAAACAATCTTATGATTCAGATTAATATCTGATCTGCTAATTGCATCCATTACAGCGATAAGACTTGCAATTCCACCTTTCATATCAGCTGTCCCTCTACCAAATAATTTTCCATCAACATCAGTCATTTCTAATGGAGGATATTTCCATTTTGATTCATCCCCTATTGGGACAGTATCAAGATGTCCACTTAGCACAATATCTCTATGTCCATTTCCATAGGTTAGAAGAATATTCTGGCGGTCTTTATCAATTTCATAAATCTTAGCTTGAAAGCCTAATTCTTTTCCAATTTCCTTCAGGTATTCAACTATATGATTGCATTTTCCCGGAGGATTTTGACTATCCATTTCAACTAAATTTTTTGTAATTTTTTTAATTAAATCAACATCTATTTTATTTACAATAGAATTAGTTACCATTTTTTATCCACATATGTTCGAAAGTTTTAATGAATAAAAAAGTAATTATGGATTAAACAACAGGAGTTAATTTATTATAAGTTTCAATTATTGCTTGATAAATATCCTTTGCTTCCATTGAGTCCCAAATTCTAGAAAAAACTGGCATTATTTCATTTATTGGTGGTACATTGTAAGGATCGGAATTATTTTCCTTTAGGTTAAGAGTTTTATATATTTTGGATTTTAAATAAATACAAACAGTATCAACAATTTGTGATAATTTTTCAATATTTGATTGTGCAATTGTTTTTAATATTTCATGTTCAAAAATTTGTGAATTCAATATAAATGCTCTTCCAATCTCATGAATTATTATTTTATATAAATCAACATCTTCGTTTTTCATAGAAATCATTATTTTTTCAGCCAATAATGTTGTAGCTAATGTTGTTGTAGGTTCAACCAAATAAGCAATAAATTCCTGATAAGGATAGTTAATTTTAAGCTGTTTCTGCCAAAGAGATATTAAATTAATCGGTGAAATTATGATATTAAGACCATTAATTCGTTTTTGTAATTTAACTTGAATTTCATTTTCCCAATAATTCTCATAAAAACGTTCCCAAACTCCTTTTACTATTTGTTTAAAAAGAGTGATTAATGATAATATTGTTTCTTTATGCTCAAATAAGGTTTTAAAATGAGAATCAAAAATAGTAATAGGTGCATAATCGGTTAAAGTATCAAATAATTCAGGATAGCTCTCTAATATGTGATTAAAAGAGCCTTCAGTAACTGCTTCACTAATTTTTGTATATGTTTCAAGTACCATTTCAAGATCTTCAGCTGGAATATAACTTGGGATTTGAAACAAAATAGCATATAATTCTGCATTGCATCCAAGAGTCATACATTTTTTAGATAGTTCTTCCCATTGTTCATATTCTTCATTTAATATTGTAAAATGATGCTTCATTCCATAATTTGAATCATGAAATGAACCTTCAATTTCTAGACATGAAAAAATATGCATAAGTATATTTGGAGTTAAACTAGTACTAACCAAGACTTCTTTAGTCAATTCTTTCTCTCCATAGCAAAACTGCTTCAACTAGTATTAAATAATATTCTTTAAATAAAGAATTTATGTAAAGATTTGATTTTTCATAAGAAAATAGATGAAATTTTGAAAATAAATTATGATTTTTCATTTACATGAGTATAAGCAATTACTTCATTGGTTTCTACACTTACAAGAGCGATTTTTGTATCATTAGGGAGAAGTTGCAAATGATTTTGAATGCATTTCTGATGAACTTTACGACGGTCAGTTAGATTTTCATCTGAAAAAATTGAAAAATAATTTTCATCACCTAAGGTAAAACCACAAATATAACATTGATCATTTTTCTCTGCCTTTTCAACTAGCGGTATCTTTTGAGCAGTTACAATAAGGCCATATATTTTTTGAATCGACATATTATAAGATCAAATCCCCGTGATGATAATTATAATTAATAATTTATCTAAGAATAAGCTCGGAAAATCAAATATAAGGATTACCAATTAGGAATGTATGCTATTTTTTCAAAAAAAAATTTAATTGAAAAAGTAATAATCACTAAATATTAGTATAGTTGAGTGATTAATATGGTTTCAAATCCAGATAGTCATAAGAATCATTTACCTCTTTTGTTACGTAATTTGAAAAAAGCTTTTGATCAAAATATTCAAGGTCCAATCATTCAAAAAGAAAGGCAATACCAAGCAACTACTAAATCTAATTTTTTGTTTGATGTAGTAAATTTCCTATCAATAAGAGGAGTCGATAAATTAGCAGCAATTAATGCATGGAATGACAAAGATGAAATTAAATTAGCTTATCATTTTATAGCTAGAATAGGACCCGAAATGTTGGATTCAAAAATAACAATCATTACATTCATTCCAAATAAAGAAAAGAATATTCACTCAATAAAGAGATTATATAAAAATGCGCGAATATTTGAAGAAGAAATCATTTCACATTTTGAAATTAATTTCATAGAGAAAAAATAAATAGTTCTTTTAAAAGAATTTCTTCTGAAAAACTTCATATTTTATGGAAATTATCTTATTAAAGTCTGATTAGGAATGTACATTCAGTAAAATAAATTAACCTTAAATCAGTTAGCTATAAAATAGAATTATTTGAAGTTGAATTTAATTATAAAAGATGATAGGATTGATTACTCTTGTCAAAAGATGAAAAAGAAGAAATTATAGAGGAAGCAGAAGAACAAGAGACATCACTAGATAGCGAAGATGAAGATGAACTTGAAATTACAGAAGATTCAGAAGAATCCGAAATTCTAGAAATAGAGAGCACTGATGAAACTAAAGAAGAAAGTTTAGAAGCTGAACCAATCGAAGAAGAGGAAGAAATTCCTAAATTAGAAGATGTTGAGGACGTTGAAGAACTAGAAATTTCTGAAGAAATACCTGAAGAACCAATTGAAATTGTTTCAGAAGATGTTGAAGAAGAAATTTCGATGGAGGAACCAGAGATACCAGAAGTGCCATTGGAAGTTAAAGCAGATGAAATTGTAGAAGAAAAAGAACCTGCTGGCGAGGAAGACATAGATGAGTATGGATTTGAAATTGAAGACGTAAAAGCTGAAAAACCTGTAAAACCAAAGAAAAAGAGGACTTATTTTGGATTAAGTATCATCATTGGATTAGTGATTACTCTTGCCATCGAAGCTGCCTTTTCGATTCCATTATGGTTACAAGGAGCGAGTAGACCAGATTTATATTATATTGAACTTGTATTAGTATTAATTACCCTTATGATTCCTGGATTGATTACAAGAAGTTTACAAAAAGGCATTCTAGGTGCATTTATAATATTTGTAATATCATTTGCTTTACCAACGATTTTAGCAGTATTTGATTTTCAAATATTATCAAATCCACTTGCACCATTATTTGCTAGTACAGATTTTGCCTTGCCTGCTTTTGATGTATTTATTGATCTATTTCCTAATTTGGCTGATTTACCTTTTGCGCAAATTCAAAAATGGATTTGGATTGTCGACATGTTTATCATGTTTATAATAGTACTATTAGTTGTTACATTTGGAACAGCTTTAATCAAAAATGTAACAAAACCAAAGAAGAAAGTAGGCAATTGGATTGGTATACCTTTATTGAGTATAGGATTAATTATATTCGCTATATTTACTCCAATTATATTCTCCTCAACCTATGGCATTGTTCAAGCAAGTACATCTTTCTTAGCTGGAACAACAACAATGCAAAATGCATATGGATCTTTTGAAAGTGGAGATTTACAAACTTTGGATATAGAATTAATCCAAGATGAATTAGCTAAAGCAAATAATTGGTTAAATATCTCACAAGCGAATTATAATGGATTACAAAATATTGGTATTATTGCTATAGCATCATTAGTTGCTGGACAATACGCACCACTAATTGAAGCTGGGGATCAACTGGCACTAGCTACTTTAGCGCTAACAGGTGTTCTATTTCCATTATTTAGTGGAATATATGATTTAACACGAAGCTTGAAAAATGCAACTGATGATATGGCAAACTTTGGTCAGGAGCAAGACCTAATACCTTCAGATCTCAAATCCATTTTATTTGCAAAACAAGATATTACCAGTATTGAGGAACTAAAAGCAAGCCTTGAAAACTCTATTAATACAATGGAAGCAGCTAGAGATGTTTTGGTTTTGGTTGAAGAAAAAATCTCTGAAGCAGACATTTCAGGTGCTTTTGATGAAGTAAAAGCAACTTTGAAAGAACTATTAGAAACTAATGATTTTCTACCAGCAATAACTAATATTATCGAGGAGATTCTAGATAAACTTGAGAATATTGATGAGCAATTAATTGGATTTGAAGAGTTTATTTCATTTACAGTTGATAATATTAATCCAACGATAAGTATACTTTGGACTTGCTACAATAGTATCGTTGGCAATGATCATATGAAGCATTATCGGTTTACAGAAGCTAAATCATCTTTCTTGCAAGCAATTGGTAATATTTCATCAATTTCATTAGTTACATATACACCTCCGCCAGAATTAGGAGGAGTTTTTTCTGTTGATATAACAGAGGATTTCTCTTTATTGTTAGAAGATTTACTAGCATTATTAGATCCCTTATTGCATGAAGAATATGCTTTTGCTACAACATATGAATCAATATTTAATATAGTTTCAATATTAAATGTTGAACCTCTTGATAATCCTTTGACTTATGATCTAATTAATCCCCATATAATTGATGCAAATAACACTGCAGCTCAAACATTAGCGAATGGAACGCTTGCTCAAGTTGAACTTTGGGTATTTAGAAACAATACTGCAATAAATGCTTATGGAACCTCATTCACTGAAATAGGCATTAATTTTGATAATATATTAACTAAAGATTTCAAACCTCAACAATTCGGTGTATTTACGAATGATATGAAGAATGTTTATAGTGGTCTAGTCGAGAGTTTAAGACAATATTTTCTAATAATTAATCTTGATGATGCTCGAACTAGTATATCTTTATCTGAAGCTACAATTACTAGTATTATAACAGGTCCAACAATAGATGCTGATTACATGGACAACTATCTTAATAATTGGTCACTTATTATTACTAATATTAGAGCAAAAATGGACATAGGTCTAGGACAAGATATAACAACTGAAATAAATAGCCTGTTCACAGCAATTGAAGCAAAATAAATTAATGAAGAAGTTAATACTTCTTCTTTTCTTATTCTTTTTTACTATTTTTTAAATATCAGTTGTCATTGGATAAAAGGATCTTCGCTCTCTAAGAAAACCTCCAGTGTATCCACCACTTAATGATAAAATAGTAAACGTTAGCAGATAAACTAAAGGATAAAATATTCTTTGTTCTATTGTTTCCCAAGCTACTGAAAAGAATGCAACAAATAGAGCAAATATTATTATAACTAGTATGAATGATGCTATCATGCCATATTTACGATCACCAGCTAATAAGCCGCCAACAAATCCTCCAATGATAAATCCAATTAACAGAATGATTAAACCTACTATATCACCTGTTTCAGGCAATACATTGCTAATTGTTTCTCTTGTAAGAGCAAAAGCTAAAAAGACTGCCCCTATAACAAACATGCCTACAATTGATCCTACCAAAAGTGAAATCCATGTTCTAGGAGTAGTGGATCCTTCTAGTTTTGTTTCAATATTTTCATCAAATGTTCTGTAAGGAGAAACATCGGAAGAGGAATCTTCTTCAAGATGACTTTTGTATTTTTTTCTGAATTCTCTTAGAAAACCTTGTAGTGTTTTGTTTATTAAAGGTTCATAATCATTTGTATGGCAAATTGAAGCTATAATAAATCTATCGTCAGATTGATAGGCTAATTTTCTATCTATTCCTTCAATTGCACTTATATCAACCAATCCTGCCTCACTAGAGAAATTTTTGAATGCTAATAGTAATCCAGATACAAGCTGTTCATCAATAGTTTTTTCTTTTGTTTCATGACACCAGTCATAGATACAGATTCCGCTTGAACTATCTATTATCCAGACATTTTCGATAGCCATTTTAATAACCACATATTTTAATTAACTGTTAAATAATGTTCATTATCCTTATTTTATTTTTATGGAGATGATCAAGATATGATTTCTTGAGCTTTTACCGCAAACGGAAATTTATTAATGAATATAATTGAGTTGATATTATTATAACATTTAATAAAAGAGGGACAATACTTGGAACTCATTGAATGTACAAAGGTTAAAATCAAGGATGCTATTGACTCGCCAGTTTTACCTGAAAGTGTTAAAAAAGATTTAAGAGATTCTGGTGATACTTTTTTGGCTATCTATTCTAAAAAAAGCAAAACATTGCGATTTTTCCCAACTAACGATGATGATATTTGGTGGTTAAAAATTGCTATAGGGAGTTTCAGTCCAGAAACCAGTGGCAAAATTCTAGCAAAATTAAATCAGTATATTACTGAATTTGTTTATTCAACAGGTGTTTGTATATCCAAATCAGAATGTTTTTGGGATGGTATAATTTTAAATTCATCATTTAAATCATCAAAAGAAAGCGTCATAAAAGCAATTGAAGAAATCACAAATGTTTCAAATGTTACAATAAAAGCAATTGTTTAATTAAAAATAGTTGTAATGAAAGGTCGTTAATTGCGACCATTCAGTTTTTATATATCCATTTCTTTAACACGATTTACTAAAAATCGATTCATAACAATCCAATATTCAACTTCAGCAGTCTTTCCCGCATTAACGATTTCTTGAAGTTTTGAAAGATGCTCCTCATTTGCTGGTTTTGGAATAGATAATGTTTCATATGTCTCTGAATCCATTACACTCATTTCCTCTCCTTCAAGAGAAATAACTTGAGCATTTCGTTTATCTATTATTGGAACTTGAACTTTTGCAGTTGATGGCATAACCGGTGAACGTTTTTTCTTATCAAAAATACCGATAACTTCCATTCTGATTTTAGCATGTCCGTGTTTTCCTGTTTTGGAATGACTTAAATCAATCACTTGACACGGTTCTTCATCTACAAGGATATAACTTCCTCGCTTTATTGAGTTAGCGTCTGTTGGTCGTGTTGACATAATTAATACACTCGTTATGTTTTAATAATTGAATACAAACATCCAGCATTAAAGTTTTTTTGTAAATATAGAGTTAGAATGTTATTTACAACAAATTTTTATCCTATTTCTCATATCTATAGATAAGGGATTATAATAATATATATAACAACTATTTAAAAAGCAACAATAAATGTAAGTTGGATTTCATTGAAAGGATTTAAACAAAAACTAGAAAAAATAAGTTTTACGCTTCTTATTTTCATATTAATTATTAGTTTTTGTAATTCAACTGATGTCCAATCTGATGAATCAAACAAAACAAATGAACTAATTTATCAAAAAACATCACAAAATCTAATCGATTCTTTTATTATTACACCAAATGATGATGACCAAAATGATGCTGATAGTGGAGGAGATGCAGGTAATTCCTCAGCTTTTTCCACAATTATAACTGAAGGCGATTATAACGGAACTTTGGTAGCTGATGATAAGGATTATTATAAATTTAGTGTAGCTAAAGGTACTATAATTAATTTAACAATGATACCATATAATCCTTCAATGAATTTTGATTTAACCTTATACACTCCAGAGTTTTTACCAATCCAGAATTTAAAAGATGCTGGTATTAGAGAAACAATTATACGATCAACTCAAATTTCAGGGAATTTTACTATTTTAATTGCTCCAGCAACAATAAGTGATATTGGAAATTATAGTTTTAGCTTATCTTTAACTCCTCAAAATGATTTCAATTCGGGAACTGATGCAGGTAATGGTATTGATGATCCATTACCAATAGTAAATGGCAATTCAAATGGAACTTTTGTATTGGATGGGGATTTAGATGATTTTTATGAAATTTCTTTAGCAAAAGGAGAAATTATCAGAATTTTTATGGAATCAACAGCAACTACAGATATCGATTTAACTCTTTATGATAGTACTAGTTTTGAAGTCGATTCTTCTAGGAGATTGGTAGGTTTTGATGAAACAATATATTATGCTATCAGTAATTCAGATGATTATGTAATACATGTTGAATTTATTGAATCAACAGAAATAATTATTCCCTACAATATTTCTGTTACAATTACTACCCAAAATGATGCCAATTCAGGCACTGATGCAGGAAACTCTGATATTGATGCCCTACTAATAGTTCCATTGCGTAATTCAATATTTCAAGGGCAATTAATTTGGAGTGGAGATCGTAGTGATTTCTATGTATTTGAAAAAGACGTGGCTTTTACATTATTTGCTTATCTTGAAGTACCAAATTTCATTAATTTTGATTTGAAACTTTATGATTCCGAAAAAATCTTGATTGCTTCATCAGATCAAGAATTAGAAGGAGCAGAAGAAACAATCATTATTGATAGACTTGAAAATGGAACTTATTATATAGAAGT
>JAEOUJ010000430.1 GCA_016839405.1 Candidatus Gerdarchaeota archaeon
ACTAATTATGACTATCTTTTTGGACTACCAGAAGCATCCCTAACAGAAACAATTTATGATAATGAAAATAATTGTCTTTTTATTGGAACTACAAAAGGAGTTTATCTTTTCAATCTTACATCAGAAGAAGTTGAAAAATCATACACAACTAATGATGAATTAACAGACAATAATACAAGATCACTCTTTTATTTAAAAGATAATAATGAATTATATATCGGAACAAATAATGGATTAAATATTATTAATCTTCAAACAGATGAAATTAGAATTTATCCAGAATTAAATTTTAGGATTAATGCAATGGATTATGATAATAAGAGTAACAAGTTATACTTGGGAACACTCAATCATTTGAAGATATTTGACATCCAAACACAAACTATTCAATCCTTAGATTTAATTGAAGAAGATTTTCTCGACAAAAATGTTTATACACTCGAGAGACATATAACGGATGATCTCCTTTTTGTTGGAACAGCATACGGTTTGTATATAGTTGATATAAATAAAATGACTGTAGAAAAGCATTTCACATATGAAAATTCAAAACTTACAGATAATCTTATTGATGATTTATATTTCGATCAAGAATCTGAAAAACTCTTCATAGCGAATCTAGGAGTAGTGATTTTTGATTATAAACATGATTTTTGGATAAATCTTAATGATGCTTATCTCATTGAGGAAGAATTATTTTTAGTTTACATTGAAGATTTAGAACTTAGCGATAATATTCTTTATTTTGTTGCACCATACTTAGGCTTTTATATAATTAACATGGTTGATACGGATATAGATGGTATAGAGGATTGTTTTGAGGATTGGATATTTGGAACAAATCCAATGTTATATGATACAGATCAGGATGGATATAGTGATGGCATTGAACTCTGGGAAGGAACTGATCCCTTGGATCCCAATTCATTTCCTAAAAATCGACTTGAAAGACGGATAATTTTTCTTATTGTTCTTCTAGCAACTTTATTTTTTATTTTGTTATTAGTTACTAGCTTATATTTAATAAGAACAAAATATCAAATCACAAATATGTAAGATATATTTTTATATTGAATTATGTAGCTTTTTACAAACATAACAAAGGAGAGTTATTTTTATGAGAAGGATATTAGTAAGATATAAGTTTAAGATATTACTATGTTTAGTTTTTTTATTGGGAATTTTTATTCTTCCAAATATTAAATTTAATAACGTAAATGCCCAAAGTGCATCAGTTATTATAAAGGAAAAAATAATTCTAAATGATAATAAATTGGATGGTGATGAAATCATTGATTCAATTAGCTCAATGATTATTAATAAAATTAGAAAATCAAATGAAATAATTGAACCAATAACAATCAATCTACCAAACTCCCCTCCTCCACCATCAGATCCATTTTATTATTTGGACACGAATTTAGAAAATTATTTTAACTTGCAATTAATTCATGATTTTTCAAATGGTGTATTTGGTCCAAATGGTTATACAGGCAATGGTGTAACTATTGCAGTTCTTGATGCCAGTGTAGCTTATAATCATCCTTATTTTTCAACAGGTTATGATTCATTACAACATTCATACATAATTACTAGTGAACTAGGGACTGCTGAAACGCCTTCTGTTATTGAAGGTGATTATCAAGAACATGCTACTGCTTGTGCAAGCATAATTAAGCAAATTGCTCCTAAAGCTAACATTATTTCTGTTGGTCCAAGAGGTGGAGTAAGTAATACTGAAAATAGCTTGGGGGTATTTGAGTGGTTATTAAATAACTATGATAGTTATAATATAAAAATCGTTTCGAGAAGTATGAGTTACAGCGGTTATAAAACAACTCCACCAGAATTTGGTCGTGCAGAACAAATAATAAAATACCTAAGTGGTAATGGTCCGAGTCCTATAACAGGACTATATATTCCAGAGGGAGAAGAAATTCTTTTTGTATTTTCTTCTGGAAATAACTACAATACATATACAGGTTATGGTATTAGCTGGCCAGGTAGTTTAGCTAATTTACCAAACATCATTTGTGTTGGTTATACTGATTTTGATGAATATAGAGTTCCTGCTAATGGATTGCCCTCTGGAGAATCAATACATAATGACGATGATACAATCAGAATGGAATGTATGGCACCAGCTGAAAATCTTTATGCATGTCTAAGCGATATTAGTGTTGGCCCTACACCAACATCGAGTAGCATTGCAACACCAATTGTAGCAGGCGCACTAGCCTTAGCACTTGAAAAATATGGAACAAGTGAAATAGAAGAAATCGAATCTCTTATTAGAGGAAAAGAAGTTAATCCCGAGGGGGATTTTTACTCAATAAATAAACCTGCACCTGAATTTACTGATGAAGAAACTGGTGAAATTGATTTCGATTTGTTAAAAAAATATTATGGTTTTGGAATCATAAATATTGCAGGAATACTCGAATTAAAAGATTCAGATTCAGATGGTCTTACAGATTATTTTGAGTATGTTATTTGTGATACTGAGACCCACTATTCCCATCCACTGAATCCTTGGAGTGCAGATACAGATGAGGATTTGATGCCTGATGAATGGGAAGTTTTAAATCATCTTTGTCCACTGTTAGATGATTCAACATTAGATCCAGATTCTGATAACTTAATGAATATAAATGAATTTGAAGCAGGAACTAATCCAAATGATTGGGATACTGATGATGATTTACTTGGTGATGCAACAGAATTAATTGGTGTATATGTATCTGATACAAATGATCCAAATTTTTATTTATACACATGGTGCTATGGAATAGTTGTTCCCCCAAATAATATTGTACTTTTTACACAAACAAATCCATTAGATGATGATCCTGATTCAGATAATTTAACTGACAAACAAGAATGTGTTGGACATCAAATTATTGTAACCATAACGAGAGCTAATGATATCGTTAATGAAATCAATACAATTTATAAAACAAATCCAAACTATTTTGATTCTGATTATGATGGGTTAACAGATAATGAGGAAATTACTGGTGTAACAATTTGGACTTATGAAGATGGTGTAATTTATCAATTATTTGGTATACAAACGATTCCAGTAATTGCTGATATGGATGGAGATGGATTGCTAGATGGAGAAGAAGTTAATGGAATCGTAGATCCCAATGATCCTGATAATCGAATTTATTCAGATCCTCGGAAATATGATACAGATAACGATGGATTGCCTGATGGTTGGGAAATAAATAACAACCTTGATCCATTAGCTAATGATGCTACACTCGATTCTGACAATGATGATTTAACTAACTTGGAAGAATACAATTGTGGTACAAATCCTCATAATGCTGACTCTGATGAAGATGGAATGGAAGATGGTTGGGAAATAAGCTACTATCTCAATCCATTAGTTAATGATGCATTGACTGATATTGATGGTGATAACTTGAATAACTTAGATGAATTTATACACAATTGTGATCCAACAGATGCTGATTGTGATGATGACTATCTACTAGACGGCGATGAAATACTGACATATGGAACAGATCCTTGGGATTCTGATTCCGATAACGATGGTTTAAGCGATTATTCAGAGATATTTTGTTGTTATACTGATCCTTTAGATGATAATTCCGATGACGACGGTTGGAATGATTATTATGAAGTAATTACTTCAGGAACTGATCCAAATCTAGCTGATACGGATAATGACGGAATTTTAGACCATCTAGAACAAAACTATAATACCAATCCTCTAATACCTGATTGTGACTATGATGGTTTGTTGGATGGGGAAGAAGTAAACACTTACTTAACAGATCCAACAAAGGATGATAGCGATTTTGATGGCTTAGAAGATCTGGAAGAGGTAACACTCGGTTCAGATGGTTATTACACAGATCCAAATGATTCAGATTCTGATAATGATGGGCTTTATGATGCACAAGAAGCTACATATGGTAGCAATCCCAATTATTCTGATAGTGATAGTGATGGCTTGAACGATGGTGATGAAGTAAATACCCATTCCACTGATCCTACAGATTCAGATAGTGATAATGATGGTTTAAGTGATTTAGAGGAAGTGACTTCCGGTTCTGATGGTTATATTACTAATCCAAACAACTTTGATTCTGATAATGACGGTCTAGATGATCTTGAAGAAGTAGCCTTTGGTTCAGATGGTTATAAAACCAATCCAATTGATCCAGATTCTGATGATGATGGTTTAAATGATGGACAGGAGGATACTTACAATACTAATCCCAATGATGTTGATAGCGATAATGATGGTTTGAATGATTATTATGAGATATATAGTTCCAATACAAATCCCAATGATTCAGATGATGACAATGATGGTTGGAACGATGGTTTTGAAGTTTATATTTCTGGAACCAATCCTAAAAAAGCTGATACCGATAGCGATGGATTAACGGATAAAAATGAGTACAATTACTGGAAGTACACTCGCGGACGAACCACATCCCAAGCTTATGCCTATTGTAAAGATAGCGATGTTGACAATGATAACATGAAAGATGGCACAGAGTTAGCTGTTGGGTGTGATCCCTTAGATAATGACACAGATAATGATGGTTTATACGATGGTAGCGAAGACCTCTATTATGACACTGACCCAACTGATTATGACTCTGATAATGATGGCTATTCCGATGGAGAAGAAGTAGCTGCAGGTTCAGATCCCAATGATCCCAATGATACACCAAGTGGTGGTGGTTTCGGGTGGTGAATAACTCACCATCTAAAATCTTTCTTTTTTTATTAATTTTTTAGTAATATTTTAACTTAAATTAGAATAACTAATAGAAAACTCCTTTTTGTACTTTTTAAATAAAATCCATCAATAATGTTTGAACCGACATAAATTATAGGAACGATATATTAATGTGTAAAGAACAACTCAGTAGTTTTTCATCTACTGAACAATCTGTTGTCATGTATTTTATAAAATTGAAACTAGATTATAACCTAGCTACTTTTTCTTTAGGTCAAAAACAGCTAGCAAAAATATTATACCGACATGAGAATTCCATTACAAATGCTTTAAGCTCTTTAGAAAAAAAAGGTTGGATTGCCCGAGAAAAGGCAGGAAAAAAGATGATTATAACCTTTACTCCTCCCGCCAAAGAACTACCAAGATTGTTATGTTTCTTTTCTGATGATGTTTCATACTCTTTAGCAAATCTAAATCGTATTGAAGAATTGCAAAAAATTATTTCAAAATTGCTACTAGAACGCGATAGATTACAAAAAGAATTAGATAATCGATTGAAAATTGATTCTAAAGTAAATGAGTTTATTTCTCAAATTACTGATGAGCAAATCTATGAATTCATTGATATCCTCTCCGAAAAAATAGGAAATGTTTTTGACAATAGTTCTTTAGATGAGAAAATCTTTATTGCTATTCGCCTTTTCCAAGAGAGAGTTGGATTAGTAGTACCAGCTATTACACAAGAGAAAATAGTTCAACAAAATGATCCATATAAAAGATTTGGTGATTGGAAACCATCAGCTGTAAAAAAAGGAGCTGATTTAGTAAAACCTTTTTTTGATGATGATTAGGGGATAGTAATGGCAGTAGCTGATTTGCAAGGAAAAATACTGGAAACAATCCGTGTACATACTGGTTATTATCCAATACAAACTCAAGAAATAGCTAAAAAACTAGAAATTACAATTCAAACAGCACATAAAGGATTGAAAATACTTCGTAATAAGAATCTAATTAAAACTCGTAATTTCAATTGGAGTAGAGGTGCTAAACATTTTCATATTTTAGCATCCAATGATTGGCCACCCTTTCTTTTCAATACTTGTGGTAATTGTCACAATAAAAGCACTATCAAAACTTGTATTTTTCATCATGAGCTTTATAATCAAAATCAAACTTGTGATTTGACAAGGATTGGTGTTAAGGTTGCTCATAGTACTGTTGCTTGCCCTTGGTTTATTCCTCGAGTAGGTAGAAGAATGAAGATGGTTTTACAAGATTTCTTAAATAAAGCGACACAAATTAAAAAGGAAGATACGGTTAATGAATCGGTTTATTCTAGTCTTATAGATCTAGAAGAATTTAGTTCTGAATCTACTCTTGATCAAATACTACCAAAATATTATTGTCTTTTTTGTCATTATCCACTTAATCTACTAGGATATGGTTTTATTCCTCAACTAGGTAGTTCAGTTATTCGCTGTCAGAATTGCGAATCATTGTATAAATTACTTTATGATGAAAAAGAAAACAAATGGTTTGTTTATTTTGCTGAAGAAAGAGGTGATGTATATCGACAGCACTTTCATGATTTAGCGGGTGAACCATCATTAGTTGATTCATACTCAAGCACTCAATATGGCATTGTTATCCCTGGTGAAGGTCATTTTATACTTGATAAAGTAGCAGAAGTTATTATCATTGATAATTGGATTGGTAAATTAAGTGAAATGGATTACATTGTTACTAGAAGTAAAAAAGATTATTATGATCTAATGATAAGTTTAGAAAAGGACTATTCACACATAACAATCATTAATGGTGAAGAGGAATTGATAAGCCCTCCACCAACCCTACAAGAAATAGGTATACTCCTGCTTTTAAGGAAATCACAACTACTAAACAAAAGCTTTTGTCATGCAACTATTAGTAGTAGAAAAACTGTTTTGAATGCTATTGAGGGATTAGTTTCAGAAAAATTAAGAAAAAAAGGAATTCGTATAATAAACAAGCAATTAACAAAACTTCAAAAATTATCAACTCTTCCACCAAAAGCTTGGAATAATCTAGATATGCATGCTGCTAATGCTATGTGGCAACCTATAGCTGAATTGGTTAAAGAAGAAGGTTTTGATTTTCCAGGTCGAGGATTAGGTCGTTGGGTTAAAGATGTTTTCAAACCTTATGCTTTTAGTTATGGATATTCAGAAATTGATGCAATAATTAATGCTCTTTTTAAAAAAATTAGAATTATTATTCAAAGATATTGTTCTAAGATTAATCTTTGTTGGGATGGTTTGCCAGGTTTTTGTCACAAGCAAACACATGGTGGTACATTTGATTTTATTTTGGATTTACTTGAACCATTTAAATTAGCAACTTTACCTTTTCTTTGTAATTGTATTCATATAGGAGAGTTACAACCTGAAGATGTTTCTTACATTTATGGTCGTCGTAGACAACCGATTTATTACATACCAATTGAGGGGGTACTAGATAAACAATTAACAGAATTATGTGATAAAATTCTTAATAGCTCAGCTTTTGGAAATTCTCTTTTAAGAGATATTGAAAATTATTTTACTCGAATAAAGTTTAGTTTACAAGATTTAATTAATAAAAGTAATAATTATTTTATAACTCATCATGATCAGAAATTTACTTTGTGGAGTGTTTTATATTATCAGATATGGCAGTTTTTATCAGAAGAACAGAAAAGTAATTTGTACACATTTCTAAAAAAGGTTTTGTTTGAAATAAACTTAGAACCTTATACTTTAGGAGGAGGAGATATCTAGTTGGGTGATAAAGTATCTATACCTATAGGTGATTGTTTTGGCAAAAAGATATTCTTTATGTACGACATCATTTGTTTACTATTAGAAAAATATCATAACACAGGTATTCTAAGATCATTTAGCAAACAAGAATTGCTTAATGCTTTTCCTTGGAAAAGAACTCAATTATCTATATATCTGCAAATGGCAATAAATCAGGAAATTTTGTTAAACCATTATCGAAAATATCTATTGAATATAAAAAATCCACTAGTAAGGAGAATGTGGGATTATTTCTTTACACCAATAGATTTAAGGAAAAAAATGCTTTATGATTTAGAAAAAACTACAAAACTTATTGAAAATAAGAATATATTAGAAAATGAGATTTTAATTTTAAAGAAGAAAAATAAAAAATGTTACAAATCAATTGATATAAATGATTTGAAAAATTACAAATCAGAAATTAATATAATTCTATCTGATGTTGGATTTGACAATGAATCATTATTGAAACTTTGTAAAAAAAATATTACTCTTTTATTAGGATTTATAATTACATGTTAATAAGAAAAATTTCTAATAGAATAAGCACTAATATAAAATGAGTCAATATTATAATTTATAATTCTGAAGAGGAAAAAGATGTCTGGGAATTTAAAATTTAGTCTTGATAATTTAATAGTGGAAGATGCACTTGTTGGATCTCCTGCTGTATATCAAATATCACTAACTATTAGTGAAACTGAATTCTTTAAACCTTTAAATGATTTAGATGAAGCTAAAAATAAAATTATTTCGATTTTAAAAGAAAAACATGGCTTTAAATATAGATTCAAAAGACCATTTAAAGAAGGGTTTCTTGAATTTAATGATCAAAAATTAAATTCAATTGAATGTTTTTTTGCAAAAGAAACACCAACAAAAATATGTTATGAGTATGATGATTTAAAAATTCATGAGAAAAGAGTGAGAACTATCTCACCAGGATACAGTGCCAAATTCAGAGTTTTACTAGATAAATCCAATGCTAGAGTTGTAGTGTTTGGCGGTTCAGATAATCTTGTAATAAAAGCAATATATGAAATGAATCAAAGTATAAGAGATGTGTGGGAAGGTGGGCATAAAACCTATACAATCAGATTTTCAAAGGAAGATATGAACAAAATCCTTGAAAGATTTGGGGAGAATGTTGAATATATATACATAAAACCAGGTGACAGTAAGAAATTCACAAAATTATATAAAGAAAAAAAAGGGGAGGTAATAAAAGAAGTTCCACGTTATGAAGTTCATGCCAAGTTATATGGTATAAGGATAACAGAAGCACCAATCGTTTTGGAGCTTATAGAAGTTTCAGGAATACACATACAAGAGATAAAAGGAAAATTACAAGCTAGCGCATCTGAATTTTTAACAACTAAAATTTCTTCTTCAGGAAAGATGGTTTTTTATATTCCAGAAAGATTAGTTACTGATGACGAAGATATATTTGATTATGCTGAAAAATTATATGAAAAGGTAATACAACAAAGAGAAAGAATAGGAGAAAGACAACGAACATTAGGAGATTTCTTTGATGTCTGAAAATAAATATTCAAATTTATCATTAGAAACTATAATTAATATTATTTCTGATGATGAAATTCTTAATTCAGATTTATGCTATAACCTAATAAAGAGATCAATAGATGAGAAAAATCAAAAGTTTATAAAACTTTTTTTTCAAAAAATATCTTCTATTCTTGTTTTTGAGAGTAGTACATATAGAAAAAAAATAGTGCAATTAATTCACCCCCTCTTTGAGAATTATTTATTAGAGAACATATCACTGTTACTAAAAGATTCAATATTTGGTAACAT
>JAEOUJ010000431.1 GCA_016839405.1 Candidatus Gerdarchaeota archaeon
ATTACTCCTAGATTATTTAATCGTTGCAAAACATCAAGATTAATTGCTGGTTCTACAACTGCATATAATTCTCCAATAACAACAACTTTTAGAGGATCTGCTTTTCTATCTATATCAACTTCTTTGTCAAACATATTTTTGATTACTTTACCTAGTTTCCTAATATTTTTTATACCCTTAGTGTCTACAACAACACGATAAGCTTTCTCTGCAGTTGCCAATGCAGCTCCTTTATTATATTCAATTGGTTGATAACTATATAGTAATTTATCAACAAGGTCTATGAAGCGATTTTTAATCCAACCAATTTGAAAAGCTCGCAAAGTTTTGAGATAATTTAAACCATTCGTTCGTCTTTTTAATTCACGAATAAATCCTATAGGTTGATCAAAATTCATATATAAGAATTCAAAATCATAACCAAGATCATCTAAAATTAATTCAGCTATAGGTGTATAAAATCCTAATCTACAATAATCAACAAATAATGTTCCTACTAACTCATAAGCACCACGTTCCAGAACTTCAATATATGAACCAAGAAGCATTTTAAAAGGAGTACAAATAAATTCAGGTGCATGTTGTGCACCTAGTTGTTTGGTTTTATTAGTTGGTTTTGTAGGTACTACTACATCAGTTCTTCCCATTTCTCTAACTATTGCTTCCATTACATAGGTGAAAGTTCCTAATCGTGGAAATGATATTGAAATTATTCATATCTCCCTCAATTATATCTTTGATTTTTATTGTATAATTTTTTTTCCTCCATTATACATGCACTTTAGTTGTTATATAAACTAGTTTTTCTTTATCTCTTCTTCTTAACATATCTACAAAAGCTTCTATTCTTGTTTTCAAACCTGTTTCAGCAGTTAGTTCATCAAATACTAATTGCAAAAGTGGTACAGTAGGATCTCTTTTTGAATATTGAAGCGCCATTTCACCTGCTACTGAATCAGGACCACAGCTAAAAATCATAAGTTGTATTATTCCATCAATATTCTTTTTTTCTATATAATGCATTACAGTCCCAAGTATCTCTCTTTCATAATCAAAATAGATTTGAAAATTTTGTTTCTTAATTTGATTCTCAATTAAATTTCTAGGCATTTGTTCAGAAGTAACTATGTCAACTCCATATTCTTGTAATAAACTCCTAATATTCAATGAAGCATAAGGATCATTCAATACATATGAATGTCCCACTAAAGCAATATTTAGTTGTTTTTCGTTATTATGAATTATTGGCTTATCATTCAAGTATAATTCAGATAGCTCCCACTTTTTCAAAGTCTCTTCATTTATTATTAGTTTCTTTTTCTTTTTCTTATGCGCTTTTAAAGCAAGTCTGAATGCTTTTATAATCTTAAATGGATTTTTTGTGAATTTTGAACCAATTTTGTATGCTTTAATAAAAAAACTGATTTTTCCATCTCTACCCATTGCACTGTTATAATGAGGCATTAAAATGGGTGGCAAATCATGAAACATTGATTTTAATACCTCTGCTAAACCTATAAATTTTGGACAACCAACATTACGTTTATCTTCACCCCCAAATCTTGGAATGAAAATATAATCAACTTCATCTTTTATAGCCATCACATGACCAAAATACAATTTCGTTGAATAACAATCTTCATTTGGAGCTAAACTAACAGAAACTTCTTTAATTTTTTTCGTAGTTTTTGGGGAAATAATTACCTCTGCACCTAGTTCTTTAAAGAATGTTACCCACATTTCAGAAAATTTATAGTAAATTAATGCTCTTGGTATTCCAACCTTCAATAATTTTTTACTCCTATCTATAATACCTTTTTTTTACTTCAATCATCTTGCATGTTTTTAATTGATATTTAAGATTAAAATTTTTTAAATTCGAATTAAAAGAAATAATACAATTCCTAAATTATTGTAATTCAAAAATTGAATTATCTCTAAAAGGTATTTTATTTAACTACCCTCAGCAATTATAGAGAAACAATTTAGATAAAAATATTTTGTATAAAATTAATAGAGAGGTTTCGAAAGGAAAAAAAGAAAATTAGGTTTAAAGGATTGAATTATAATCCTGGAATAAAACCTAATATTCCTTCTCCATCATTGATTAACATTAATATTCCTAAAAAGATAGTTGCAGTAAGAACCATCACTACAAGTAATGTATTGATACTTGGACCAGCGGTATCTTTGAATGGATCGCCAACAGTATCACCAGTAATAGAAGCTTTATGTATATCGGTTCCTTTTCCTCCAAGATTACCATCTTCAATCCATTTTTTGGCATTATCCCAAGCACCACCAGCATTAGACATAAAGATGGCAAAAACAAATCCAGAGAGAATAGCTCCAACTAAAAATGCCCCTAGAGCAGCTACTCCAAAAAATATTCCAACAAATAATGGGGTGACAATTGATATTATACTTGGTAAAATCAGTTCTTTTAGTGCTCCTTTTGTTGCTATTTCTATTGTTCTTTCGAAATTTGCAGGTTCTTTACCTAATAATATTTTAGGATTCGATTCAAACTGATCTCTAATTTCATCAACCATCTTAGCTGCATTTCGTTGTACGGACAAAACTAATAACGATGAGAATAAAACAGGTGCAACAACACCTAAGAAAGCCCCAATTAGGACACTAATATTTAGCAAATCAATAGATAATGCTAAACCAGATTCTTGAACATATGAAAATAATAAAGCAAATACTGCTAGATTTGCAGCTCCAATAGCAAATCCCTTAGTTATTGCTTTTGCGGTATTTCCAGCAGAATCAAGTTTATCAGCTGTTCTTATAACTTCTTCTCCTAATCCACCTTGCTCAGCAATTGCACGAGAATTATCAACTATAGGACCATATGCATCATTTGATACTACAGTACCTACTATCGCTAGCATACCTACTGCTGCCATTGCAACACCAAATACACCATCAAGAATATAGGATATTATCATAGCAACAGAAATACCAAGTGCTGGTGGTACTACACTTAACATACCATAAGCAAAACCTGATAATATTACAACTGCATCTCCTTCTTTTGCTGATCTAGCGATATTTTTTGTTGGCCCTTTATCATCTCGAGTAAAGATATCACTTGTCCAACCTATTAATACACCAGCTAACAAACCTATTACTACACAACCGTAATCTTTCCACATAGTAATTATTTCAGTTTGATTAATTCCATCTGTTGCTCTTATTAACACAAAAACAAATAATGCACCTAAAGCAGCAAAAATAATTGTTGCTATGTATGTTCCAAAGTTAAGTAATTTTCCAGGATCTTTTGTTTTCATCCATTTAATTAAAAGAATACCAAATA
>JAEOUJ010000067.1 GCA_016839405.1 Candidatus Gerdarchaeota archaeon
GCTGAAATTTGGCAAAGCACTACAAGTACATTGGATTTTCTTGAAGAAAGATATGAAAATCCTCGAGAGAGATTATTAGTTGATCTCGCAAAAGCAGCTAAAATATATCCAAAAATAAATGAAAGTCTAGATTCAGCTTTCCCTTCAGAAATAATTATAGATGAAATAGATGCTTTTAGATTCCTAAAAGATTATTCGCATCTACTTGAAGATAATAACTTCAATTTGCTATTACCATCATGGTGGCAAAATCCAAACAAAATTAGCTTGAATTTACATATAGAACCTTCAAATAAAACAACTAATCCTGATAGTATTTTCCGTTTAAATTCATTCCTAAATTATAATTGGGAGATTGCTATTGGTGATACTAATCTTACTATAGCAGAATTTGAAAAATTAGCTGAATTAAGAGTACCATTTGTTGAAATCAGAGGGAAATGGACAAGATTAGATTTAGAGGAAGTTAAAAAATCCATTGAATTAATCAAAGAAAAATACAATGAATTAAAATACAAAGATATTTTGCAATTATCTTTATTAGATGATTATAAAGAAAATGACATTCCAATTTCAATTGATGGGGGGAGATTTCTAAATGATTTAATTACTCGAGTGAATAGAAAATCTAAAATTCAAACATTAAAAACATCTGATTCTTTTATAGGAGAGCTCCGTCCATATCAAATTGATGGTTTTTCATGGTTGAAATTTTTAAGAGACTATGGGTTTGGTGCTTGTTTAGCAGATGATATGGGATTAGGAAAAACAATACAATTGATTGCATTCCTATTATATGAATCTGAAGAAGAAAATAATCTACCAACACCCTCATTATTAATTTGTCCAACATCAATTGTAGGTAATTGGTACAAGGAATTAATTCGATTCGCACCATCATTGAAAATACTAATTCATCATGGTTTAGAAAGACTCTCAAAGGATACTTTTAATGAAAATGTGTCAGATTATGATTTGATTATTACAACATATAATTTAGCTAATAGAGATAAACTATTGTTATCACAAATAGAATGGAAGAATATCATTTTAGATGAAGCTCAGAATATAAAAAATCCACAAGCGAAACAAACCCGAGCAATTAAAATATTAGCTGGGAAATTTAGGATTGCTTTAACTGGAACACCAATTGAAAATAGATTGACTGAATTGTGGTCAATAATGGATTTTCTAAATCCTGGATACTTAGGGTCATTAAAGAAATTTGAAAGAGATTTTGTTGGCCCAATACAGAATAATAGTGATAAAAATATTCTAAAAAAATTAACAAAATTAGTTAAACCATTCATTCTTAGAAGATTAAAAACTGATCCAACAATAATTAGTGATTTACCAGAGAAATTCGAAACAAATATTTATTGTTCACTAAACGAAGAACAAGCAATACTTTATGAAGCAGTTGTTAAAAATCTCTTCAAGCAATTGAATTATGCACAAGGAATACAAAAAAAAGGATTAGTATTATCCTCTATTACTAAATTAAAACAAATTTGTAACCATCCAGCACAATTTATGCATGAACCGAATGGTAAATTAAAAGATCGTTCATGCAAATTCGATAGATTAACTGAGATGCTTGAAGAAGTATTAATTAATAAAGATAAAGCATTAATTTTCACTCAGTATAAAGAATTAGGAATAATGCTACAAAGATATCTAGAAAAGGAATTGGAAGAAGAAGTATTGTTTCTATGTGGAGATACATCAACAAAGAACAGAGATTTACTAATTAAAAGGTTTCAAGATGAAGAATCAACAAGTCCTAAATTATTTATTCTGTCAATAAAAGCAGGAGGAGTGGGATTAAATCTAACAGCAGCAAATCATGTATTTCATATAGATAGATGGTGGAATCCAGCAATAGAAAATCAAGCAACAGATAGAGTTTTTAGAATTGGTCAAGAAAAGAATGTTCTGGTTCATAAGTTCATATGTATTGGAACCTTGGAAGAAAGTATTGAACAATTAATTAATCAAAAGAAAAAACTTGTTGATAACATTATAACAACTGGAGATGCTGGTCTAACAGAATTGTCAATTGATGATTTGCGAGAGGTTTTAAGCTTAAGGACCTTGAGGTAGGAGATAAGAGAATGTCGGATGAAGAAACTAGAATTGACTATTTCCAAACAAAACCAAGAAAAGTAAAAGATGGGATAAAAATAGAAAAGAATTTTGAAGAGAAAAAATGGTGGGGGAAGAAATGGATAAATGATATTGAAACACTTGAATCTGGCAATCGATTTAAACAGGGAAGACATTTTGCAAGACAAGGACAAGTTAGTTACACAAAAATACAGAAAGGACTTGTTATAGCAAAAGTGCAAGATTCAAGATTAAAACCCTATTCAGTTAAAATAGAAGTTGATATAATACCTGATAAAATTTGGTTGAAAATAATAGAAGAACTAATCTCTAAAGCTTATTTCTTAGCCAAATTACTATCAAATGAGTTACCAATAGATATTGATGATGTATTTAAGAAGAATAATGTAACATTAATGCCTCATGTAGGAGGAGGAGATTTAAGAGCAGCTTGTAATTGTTCGGATTGGGCAAACCCATGCAAACACACTGCAGCAGTATTGTATATATTAGGGGAGCAATTCGAAAAAGAACCATTCTTATATTTTAAACTTAGGGGAAAAACGAAAGAAGAAATTTTATCCATTATTCAAGAAAACCAAATAATTACAAAAGATGAAGATTTAATTATTATTTCAAATGAAAAAAGAAAATCTTCTAAAAAACAATTATTGGAGCTAATAGAGCAAGAGAATAATGATCAAAAAATAAAATTGTTGGATAAATTAGGTCCCTCACCTTTTACTAGCAATAATAAGAATTTTACAGACTTACTAAAGAATGTATACAAAATAGCAAGTGATATAGCCTTGAAAAAAATAGAAAAA
>JAEOUJ010000432.1 GCA_016839405.1 Candidatus Gerdarchaeota archaeon
ATATTCATAGGTTTTGAACCAAACCGTTGCACAAATTCAGATTTGCCTGCATTATAAGGTCCTGTAACAACGATTTTAATATCTTTATCTGGGCTGTGTGGTTCCATGATTTACCACCAAGTAAATAATGAGTAAATATCATTAAAAGCATAAATAACATTGACATAATATATAGAACTGTAAGGTGTTAATTGTAAACAAAAAACATATCGTTTTGAGTTCTTCTTGTAAAGAAAAATAACTAATTACTACGTTAATCTATTTCTTAAATGATAATTCTGCTGTTAATGCAGAAGACGTAATAGTATCACCTAAACCAACTGTATAAATTGGATTCTCGATAATTATTGCAGGAATTATTATAATAAAATAGTCAGAGTATTTTGAATATCCATCTTGCATTATGCTTTCTAATGATTTGTTTGATATTTTTGATAAAGCTTGTGCAGCATTATAAAAAGTGTTAGGTATATTTCCATCTAAATCTATTTCATCTAGCAATAACTTATAATCTAGCTTTTTAGAGACATTACCTAACAATGCTTTTTCTGCTGTTACCAAAGATGCGAAACATAATGACTTTTTTAATTGTTCAATGCCCAAATAATCTTTACTAGCTATTAAAACATAAATCCCATATTGATGTAATAATAAACGTTTTAGCTTTAATTTCTCAAAGATTTTAATACACCCATTAATAATATTTTCTTGTGAGAAATTTTTTCTTATTTCATTACTAAATCTTTTTTCTCCTATTGCTCGAAGTATTTCGACTAATTCCCTTTCATTGCATCCAACGCTATCCCAATAGAAATTTTTCATTGATAATTTGTATAATTCTTCCAGAATGAATTCATTTTTTGTGCTACATGCTTCTAAATGAACAATTAACTCTTGATTAATTTTTTTCGCTCGATCGATTAAAGCAAGGATATCTGTAATCTTTTCAATAACTCCATCAATTCCCAATGTTATAGGATCTAACATATGAAATCCAGATAAAAATAAACCATCTATTTGTTGGGCTATTAATTCAATGTCTTTTTGAAAGGCATCCATTATCTGTAATTCAGTGTTTGGTGGATCATAAGTTGCAATAAATCGATTATCTCTTGGACAATGCCAATTCATTGTATCATCAATTTTTAATGTATCACCTTTTTTAACTTCTGATATTATATGAAGATGTAAATTTTCACTTAATCCCTTTGCTTTACTTGGGTGTACAAGTACCAATTCATTTTTCTTGTTATATATTGGCAAAACAAGATTTTTTGATTTATTGAACCTTGTTTTCAATGCATTTGATAAAGTAACTGTATGAACAATAACTTTAGAAACACCAAGATTAACTAAAACATCTGACATGATACCAACTTGCCCGCCTAAACTTATTGATTTTGGTGTTGGTAGATTATCTACTAAGAAATTATATGTACCTTGATTATCAATTAACCATTCACTTGCTTTTCCTTTTTCAAAACAACCACAAAGACCGGTTATAAAATCTATAGGTTTATTTATTCGACCTTTCCATTCAATGATTTTTTTATAAAGTAATAGACTATCAATTTTTAATTTAGTAATTAACTCAAGAATATCTCTTCCAGAGAACTCTATTATTGCATCTAAATTTGTATTAAAACCAATTGCAATTCCTTGTATTTTTCTAATGTTCTTAATAGTTTCTTTGTATGATGTTGCATAAAATTGAGTCCAAGACACATACAGAACCTCACATATTAAATTAACATAAAGATTTTCAATAATAGATTATATGATATTTTCTTTAATAAAATCATCAATAAAAATTCTATGGAAAAGAAATAAAAAATGAGTATTATTAAATTGATTAATACTCATCATCTATGCTTTCTTCACTATCAATATCTTCTTCATCATCTATATCCTTATCTTTACTCCAACGAGATGGATATGTTTCTCCAGCAAATGAATATGCAAGGAAGAAGATAATTAAGTAAACAACACAAGCTAAAATTAATGCTATCGTCAGAGCGTATTCTCTAAAGAAAGGTACATCCCATGCTGCTGGTATAGATTCATTGCGAATCATTTCTACACCAATAAACAATGGTAAAACTACATATGCACCCATAGGAACATTGTCACTATCACTACGTTTTGTTTTCTTAAACCATCTTAGTATAAATTCCAGTATACCTAATCCAAGAGCAACTCCACTTATCACCCAGAATAGTATCGATCGATATGATGCATCAACAGGTATTAGGACATACATAATAAAAACACCAATTGCTACAAGAAATTCCATTACATAGAGAATGCCTTTTGGTCGTTCAGTATGGCGATCAACTTGAGTTGCGCCTTCAAAGATAAACGCAAGAAAACCTGCACAAACTGCTCCTACTGCTACGGAATAACCAAAACCATACAAGAAATGAACTATTCCTTCGGTTTGTATTAATGTTCCAGTTTCTGCAGATCCAATCCATGTTCCCCAGAGAGAACCCCAGATTTCTACATAATTCCAATAAAATCCTACAGCTAAGAATACTGGAATAATTCCTAATATTAAACCAGGGATTATAGCAATGAACCATGGCATTGGGATTTTTGTTTTCTTTTTAAGAATCCATGGAAGATAACCTAATGCTCCAAAAACTCCAATTAATGGAGAGCCAAATGGTAAGATAAAACTTAACATGATAAAGAATGCATTTACTGTATAGAAAATATTTAATCCGATGCTAACTTTTCTGAGTGCTCTTCCCATGTTGTCAAAGGTTTCAGCAATTCTATTACGATCAACATAAAGAAATACAACCCAGGGTAAACTGAAGAATAAAGGTGCACAGAAATAAACC
>JAEOUJ010000009.1 GCA_016839405.1 Candidatus Gerdarchaeota archaeon
AACCGAAAAAACCCGCATGGACTTATCCTGAACTTAATTCATCTGGAAATAATATAATTTACACAAGAAAAGATTTGCATCCAAAAGGAATGCAAATATGGTTAACTGATTTTGAAGGTACAGATGATCGAGAAATTCTTAATTTTGGGGAAAAATCACGTGTCACTGCATCATGGGTTCCAGGAAAAGATCTTATATTATTCATGTCTGATAGTAAAAACAACTCAATTCAGAAACATTTCTCTGTAGGTATTTATAATATCAAAACAAACGAAATTGAATGGATTCTTGACGATTCAAATAAAAACGTTGAAAATATTTTTGCTCCTAGATTCGGAACAAAAGTTCTAATCTATTTATCACAAAAGGCTCGAACTTTAACTGCCTTCTATGATATATTAACTAAAAAATTAGATTATATACCACTAATTCAAGGTA
The DNA here is from genome assembly GCA_016839405.1 of Candidatus Gerdarchaeota archaeon. The sequence goes on from JAEOUJ010000009.1 coordinate 439, forward strand.
ATTTAATTCCTAAATATCATCTTGAAAACAAAACTTGGTTAGGTTACTATTATTCTTCCACTCAACCAATTGATATTGTTAAATTTAATTTCAATGATATAACTCCATCAAAATTAGTGTCTTTAACTAAAGTATGGCAGAGATCAAAATTAACTAAAGAGCAATTCATCCAAGCAGAGGATTTTGATTGGCTAGGTGATGATGGACTTCCTATTCATGGTTGGCTTTATCAACCAAAGAAATCTAATGGAAAAACTATCGTTTTTGTTCATGGTGGACCAACAGCTCATTCAGAAGATGAAATTGATTCACAAATTCAATACTATCTAAATAGAGGTTTTGTAGTCCTAGATCCAAATTATCGAGGGAGTACTGGTTACAATTTTGATTTTGAGGATTCAATTAGAAAAAATGGGTGGGGTTCTGATGAACAAAATGATATTATAACTGGTATTAAAACTTTAATTGAAAAAGGAATTGCTACAAAAGGGAAGATTGGGATAACTGGTACTAGTTATGGTGGATATAGCAGCTGGTGTGCTATAACAAGAAACCCAAAAGAAATAATTGGTGCAGCTATTCCTATATGTGGAATGACAGATTTAATTGTCGATTACGAAACAACTAGACCAGATTTACGTCCATATTCTGAAGAAATGATTGGTGGTAGTCCAACTGAGATTCCAGAGAAATATTATGAACGTTCACCAATTAATTTTGTAAAAAATATCAAAGGAGCATTATTAATTATTCAAGGAGCAAGAGATCCTAATGTTACTCCAAAGAATGTTGATGAAGTAAAGAAACGATTAGAAGAAAATAAAATTAAATATGAGTTACTTATTTTTGATGACGAAGGGCATGGTATTTTAAGAAAGAAAAATCTAAAAATTTTATACAAAAAAATAGCTGATTTCTTTGAACAAAATCTTTAGATAGATATTTTTTTACTTTTCTTTTCAATCGAAATATTCTGTTCGCTTTTTGTTTTTTTCTCTTTAATGTATATAATATCTGCCCTTATGAAACCCATAAGACCAATTACTAATGCAACGATGAAAAGATAAAATGTTATAGCCCATCTATCCATAACAATTAGCCATATATTAAATCCTAGAAATAGAGCACTAGCAGCGGTTAAGCTTACTCCAACAGTTTTTTTATTTGAAAAGAAATAAGTAATAGAACCAAGCATTGCAACCAAAATCATAGGGACATAATATGCTGTATAAAATTTGTAAACTCCTCTTGGCATAAAAATATGTGAAAAAATTGTATAAACAGCAATCCATTCAAAAAATTCTATATTATCCATTTTATTTGCATAAGATCGCCAAAACATTCCCACAGCAATTATTGAAGCACTTAAAATCATCCACAACATAGAATAATTACCAAAAGCTGCTATTTTAAGCAGAAAACCTCCTAAGCCTAGTTTTTTTAGTGAAATAGCAAATGATACACAATCATTAGAAGCTGGATCAATGGCTTCAGTAATTAATTGAATCTTTCTTCCTGGAAATAACATATGTCGACCATATTGAAAAGGATCAATAAATACATAGGGTATTGACAATAAAAGAGCTACACCAACAAACAATAAAGCAATCATAATACTTTCAAGAACTGCTTCTACGATAGTCTTTTCTCTTATTTTTTGACCCAACATTACCATAAAAACTGGATAAGTAAAGAAGAGGGCATTTTGTTTTGTCATAGTAGCTATTGCTAACCAGAAAAATGCTTGCCACCATTTCTTTTTAATCGCAAAATAAAAAGCAATTATTGTTAATAAAGTTACAGGACCGGGATTTAACCAATATATCCCATCATAAATAACATTAATTGGGGCAATAGCCATTAATATCCCCCCAACAACTGCAATAATCCTTGATGTTTCTGTTTTTATTGTTTCTTTCAAAATTAAATAAACTACTCCTGCACAAGCAGCATCAGCAACTATCATTGGAAAGGCCATCCAAAGTTGATTCATGCCTGGTCGCCATGTTAGAACTAAAAAATACATGAAAACTGGTGGGTAAGAATAATAATCATAAACATCATATGGTTCTGTCCACTCATAGAGATACCAACTGCCATCATACCATGCAGTTATCCAAGTCTTGTAATAATAACCAAAATCAGCAAAACCTCTAATCGGTATATCAAAAGGAGAAAATCTAAGGCCATAATTCCAAACAATGCTGCTAGATTCAAGACCCCAATTAGGGTTAATTCTTGCTTCATATGATAAAAGAATTCTAATAAATAAACCAAAACCAATTAGTAATAAAACAATAGCGATATCAAAACCAATTTCTCCCCAGTCTTTTTGTTTTAGATTATTCTTGAAATCTAAAAATGATATTTTACGTGATGGGTCAGAAATTTTTGTAACTCTTGAAAATTCTTGATTCTCCTCATTACTAATTGGAACCATAAAGGCACAACCTATAATATTACACATCTAATTGTATTATTACTATAAACTTTTTTCATAGAGAAGTAAATAAAATAATCCAATTATTTTATTCCTATTGTTTATAGTAAAAGTTAAATGATTTATGATTGATTGTTCAATAAGTGTTATTAAAATAGGTGTATAAATTAATGGATACTCAAAGAATTAACAATTCTGATTTATCTATTTTTGATGGCTTACTTTTTGCAGTGAATGAAGAATCAGGTCCAATTGTTAATTTAAACATGAGTTCCTTAGATGAAAGAGAAGCAATAGCAACTGCAGTACATGGCATAACAGCAGTGGGATTAGGGAATAATCTAAATAAGGGATTATTTGGTCCTATACCAGTTCCTTATAACTCAAATTTTCGAGCATTAATTTATGTGTTTTATACAGAATCCTCTTCCTCTGATAATGGCAAATTTTGTTCTTTATTCTTAATTTTTAGAAAAGAAAAACTTAGATTTATTGCTAATGTTTATGCTATGATTGAATCTTTGCTTCACTTGTATCAAGAGAATTATTTGCAAACAGAAGAACAACTGAAAAATGAAACTATTCAATATATCTATCAAGAGTTAATTACCAATCTTAAAATGAAACCAAGAATAAGATTATTTAGAATTAATAATGGTATAACAATTGAATTTGAAGATTTAAAAATAAAATTAGGTAATGAATTAACTGCCCTTATAGATGAAAAAGATAAAATTATCTATACTTATTCACCAAGAGGTTTAGAAGACAAACAAAAAGAAGAAAGCAATGAAGTTATTCAGCAAATAAATGAGATAGAATATCAAGGTTCATTAAAAATCAAAAAAATAGCTTCTAAACAAAAATTCAAATCTATATTAGATAACAAACAAGTTTTACTTATAGATTCATGAACATTTTAGTTAGATGTTTTTAAACAAAATTATACCAGAGTGGAATTAAAGATTCCATTGGTATAACTAATGACATTGCATAGAAAAAAAATTCATTCAATTAGCAATACTGGTGATAATTTTTCAATTAATAATCTAAAATCATTTCAAGGAAAATCATATAATTATCATAGAAAATTGCAATCATTCATTGAAAGAATTAAAAAACAAAAGGCTGATCTTTCTAAAAGAACTTTAATTATTGTACCAGGTTATTCTGTATCAAATCCACCAAAAATAGGTGATCACCGTCATTATATTAAATCTTTAAAATTTCATGAAAAAATGAATCCAAATGGGTACAAAAATATTTTTGTTTTTGATCTCTATTCAAAAAAAGATGGACGATGTAATTTTAAATTAAATATCCCCCAGTTAGCTCATGAATTATATAAAAGTATAAACACAAAATGGGACAATTGGATGTTTGCTTTAAATGGAGAAAGCGATTTTATTGGAGCTTCAATGGGAGGTTTAATTGTAAGAAAATTCATCCAATTATTTGCTCTAAATGATAATCAATTGTTTACCAACTGGGGAATTTTACAAATAAAAAATGTAATATTAATTGCTACACC
>JAEOUJ010000433.1 GCA_016839405.1 Candidatus Gerdarchaeota archaeon
AGATTATCATACAACCTAAATGGACACATGCTACATTGGTTATGAAAAGCACTAAACTTCCAAGAGCAATTCTCCATTCAAATAATCCAAAAGCAATCCCTACATTAACAGAAACTGGTAATAATGCTGCTGCAGCAGCAACACCTACAAGTGCAAGAGATGTTCCACTAACAAAACATATTCCTGCTGTTAACCCGGAAGCTATAGCTATAATTAAATTGACTAGATTTGGTTCTCCTCTGGCAACTATGAAAGCGCTTGGTTCAACTAAAGAAACGCGATAAATTAATCCTATTAAGAATCCTATAAAAATCGAAATCAAAATACCTATTCCTTCAGCTAAAAATCCTTCTCTTAATATTTTTTGATTATTTGTAACTGCACCAAAAGCGATGGCTACAATAGGTCCCATTAATGGTGAAACAATCATTGATGCAATAAGAGTTACATTATCATCACCAACTAATCCCATAGCTGCTAGAATAGAAGAGAGGATAGTAAATGATATGAAATTAAAATTAAATTTGGTTAAACTTGCTACATTTTGTTCTAATTCTTCAATAGATATTCGTCTCAAAAATCTATCTTGTTTTCGAGCTCTTATACGTGGTATTGTTGCATCTACTTCTGTTATTGTTATTCTCCCTTTAACTCTGCCAATTCCTAATTCATTTAAATGCTCAAGAATAAATCCAGTTCTGTTTGGTGAAACTGTAATTAAGACAAGACTTGTATCATTACCTTTTATAAGTGTTATTTGTGAAGGTGAGACAACTTCATTTAGACTCTTAACAAGTTCAGTTCCTTCTCCAGCTGGAACTGTTACTTGAATTTGTTTCATAATTTACCACAACAAGGAAATATATTTCAATTATTGAATGAATTTTACTGCTATATAGTTTTCTTAATTTGTTAAAAAATTCTCATTTGAATTTCATTATCATTCTCTTTCACCATAAGCAAAATTTATTTTGTCATTTTACCTTAGAATTATAAAAACATGGTAAGTGAAGATTTGTGAGTCACATAAGATATCCAATGATCATCACTTGTTTTGTAACAAATGCACTTAATATTGAATCTCTTTTCCAAAAAATTTTGAGAGAAATTGGTTATGTAAAAATTAGTGAAAATGCTTTTGTGCATGAAGGTGGTGAACAACTAACAGCTGCTTTAACTTTTGGCAAAAGTTATTTGCCTGAAATTGATGCTGTTAAAGATTGTTTAACTTTGTATTTATCTGATGCTGAACATCCTATCAACATTGAATTGTGCAATGAATTAAATAAAATACTATCATCTGGTGTTGATATATAAAGAGAATCGAATTTCTTGCATTTATTCTATAAATAGAAACAATTTAAACAAAGAAAATTATTTTTCATTTTGACTGATAATTATGCCTTACGAGAACTGTGAAAATTGTAACAAATGCCTTGCATGTCCTGTGACAAGTGCTAATCGTAAAGAGGGTGCTTTCCCAATAACTCAGGATAAGGGTGATGTGTGGTATTGTACAACATGTTTTTATTGTGAAGATGTTTGTCCTGATTATTCTCCAAGGCAGTATGCCATTGATAAAAGACGTACTTTAGAATGTTCATCTACAAGAATGCAAGATCCAATTCAACAATTAAGAAAACATGGTAATTTGTTTCCAATAACATCTAGTATAAATTCACTAAGAAGTGAATTATTATTGCCAATTCTTCCTGAACCAAATAAAAAAGAAATAGCTAATCTTTTTGGCTTAGTTTTAAATTCATCAGTAAATTTATTGGAAGGAAATAAAAAACCAGAATTAAAATCTGAATCAAAATTCATATGCAAAGAAAATGCTGAAATAGCATTATTTCTTGGATGTTTAATACCTTACAGAGTACTCAATTATGAGCAATCTGCAAGAACTATACTAGATTATTTATCAATTAATTATTGTGATCTACCTTTCTCATGTTGCGGATCAGTCATGACTGAATCTCATTCTGAGGAACTTTGGTTGATTTCTGCAAGTTATAATCTAGCACTTGCAGAGGAAAATGGCATAAAAAAAATAATTACTCTTTGTGGAGGTTGTGCTGGGAATTTACGCAGAGTAAATCAAAAATTAAAAAAAGACCAAAAATTACTCGAAAAAGTGAATTCTTACTTATTCCAAATAGGGAAAAAATATGATGGTTCCATAATTATAGAACACTTTACTGAATTTCTGCTAAATGATGAACAAAAATCGAAAATAAATAAATTAGTACAAAAAAACAGAACAGAGATTTTGCAAAAATTAAAGATAGGTGTACAAATTCCTTGTCAAGTTATACGACCTAAAGCTACTTCTCCTAATGCTGATATGGAATCTAAATTACTGAAAGAAATTCTGAAACCAACAGAAGTACAAATCATTGATTATCCATTTGAAACGTTATGTTGCGGCTCATCTATGCTACAATATGATGAACCTCTTGCTCATAAAATTGCACAGAAAAGAATAACCTCACTTAAAAAACACTCAGTTGATGCTTTAATTATGGCATGCGGAAATTGTAGCATGAATTATACAGTTCATCAAAGTGAATACAATAAAGAAATTCTTCCAACCTTTTTCTTCACAGAAATTTTAATCTTTGCTTTTGGATTACAACATGATGATCTATTCTCTTTAATTGATGATAAGGAATAGTATTGAATATAATCACTTTTATTAGAAATGTTTTTTTTCAAAAATTATTCTGTTTCAATAGATAGAAGTGCCAAATTAATCAAATAACAAAGAGAAATAAAATTTTCACTTTTTATTTTGATATTCTTCTATAATAACATCAAAAATAGCTTGTGAATCTGATTGGATTTTGAATTTTCTCTTAAAGTATTTACATATATTAAATATATCTCTATGTAATAATTCTTGACTATTAACATGCTGAGCTGATTCATATTGAGGAAAATCAATTAGCAAAAAATCTTCTTTTGGTGTTATTATAACATTGTATTCTGAAAGATCTCCATGAATTATTTCACCTTTTACGAATAGTTTTCTAATTTCAGAAATAATTCCATTAAAGATCCTCAAAGGATTTTTGAGTGATATCATGTTAACCAATTCTGTTCCTTCAAAAAATTCCATTATTATAATAT
>JAEOUJ010000068.1 GCA_016839405.1 Candidatus Gerdarchaeota archaeon
ATAGATGGATATCGAGAAGATGGTTTACCAATTGCAGAAATGAATGCAAAACGTCTTGGGGTAGAATTTCATCTTTTCTCATTTAAGGATCTTTTTGGTTATACATTAGATGAGATTGTTCAAAGATCTAGGGAATTACAGGAAATACTACCCTCCACACGCCAGACAAAAATTATTCAACATGGACCTTGTTCTTATTGTGGAGTTTTTAGAAGAAAGGCACTAAATATTGTTGCAAGAAAATTAGATGGTGATAAAGTAGCAACAGGTCATAATTTAAATGATGTTAATCAAACTGTTATGCTAAATCTTCTTAGAGGTGATTCATTTAAGCTATTAAGAGGCGATTTACAACCAATTAAATCACATGAATTATTTGTTCCTCGAGTAAAACCTTTACAAACTGTAGCTGAGCGAGATGTTGTTCTATATGCTTTTTATAATGATATAAAATATCATACAACTGAATGCCCTTATGCAATTGAAGCTATGCGATTAGATGTGAGAAATTTCCTAATTGATATTGAAGAGAAATATCCAGGAACATTAAATTGTATAAATAATAGTATGGAAGCTGTTCGCCAGGAATGTATAGAAAACCTATCCAGTAAAACAAAAGATGTAATAAATAATACAATTGATCTTTTACAATGTAAAAAATGCTCTGAACCATCTAGCAGTGAAATATGCAAGGGATGTCAAATGTTGGAAACATTGTTTAGAAATTATAAAATTAAGTAATATTTAATGGCTAATCATGTTTCGAAGAACTGTATGTAAGATTCCTCCATTTCTATAATAATCAACTTCTACCTGGGAATCAAGTCTAGTAAGAACTTTAAATTCGATTTCAGAACCATCAGAACGTATTGCTATTACACTAAGTTTCTTTTTAGGTGTAAGATCATCAATACCTATTATATCAAATATTTCTTCTCCAGTTAAACCTAATGATTGATAATTTTCTCCATTGATAAATTCGAGAGGTAAAACGCCCATTCCTACAAGATTGCTTCGATGAATTCTTTCAAAAGATTCTGCAATAACTGCTTTTATCCCAAGTAAAAGTGTTCCTTTAGCTGCCCAATCTCGAGAACTTCCAGTTCCGTATTCTTTTCCAGCTATAACAATTAATGGAATATTATTTTCTTGATATTTTATAGAAGCACTATAGATTGGCATTTGTTCATCTGTTAACAAATATTTAGTCCAACCGCCCTCTTTCTTTAATGATAAATTATTTCTTAGTCTAATGTTTCCGAATGTTCCTCTAATCATTACTTCATGATTACCTCTACGAGAACCAAATGAATTGAAATCTTTTGGATCTAATTCTCGAGATTTTAAATAAAGTCCCGAAGGATCATTTTCTGGTATTGCTCCAGCTGGAGAGATATGGTCTGTTGTAATTGAATCTCCAAGCAAAGCAATAACTCTTGCATTGGAAATATTTTTATTTTCTGGTATTTCCAATGGAAACTCTTTGAAAAACGGTGGTTCTCTAATATAGGTAGATTCTTTATCCCATTGATAGCTTTTCTCTTGTGTAATTTTAAGCCTATTCCATTTTTCTGTTCCTAGGAAAATTTCTGAATATTGTTGGGTGAACATTTCCTTTGTTACGTTTTTATCAATTAGCTTTTGTACTTGTTCTTTACTTGGCCAAATATCCTTTAGGCAAATTGGATTGCCTTTTTGATCCATTCCAATTGGTTCTTTGTCAAAATTAATATGAACAGTCCCAGCTATTGCATAAGCAACTACTAGAATAGGTGATGCCAAATAATTTGCTTTTGTAAGTGGATTAATTCTTCCCTCAAAATTACGATTGCCACTAAGAACTGAAGCCACAATTAAATCATTCTTGGTTATTTTATTAGCAATATCATTATCAAGTGGTCCGCTATTTCCAATACATGTTGTACAACCATAACCTACTATATTAAATCCTAATTCTTCTAGATATATTAACAAACCACTTTTTCTAAGATATTCAGTTACAACTCTTGAACCTGGAGCCAAACTTGTTTTCACAAAAGGTTTTACTTTTAATCCCTTTTCGCGAGCATTTTTTGCTAATAATCCTGCTCCTAATAATGCTGATGGATTTGAAGTGTTTGTACAAGAGGTTATTGCTGCAATTACAACAGAACCATGACTTAATTTATCCAAATCCATATCTTTTGTTTGAGGTTTACTTTTAAGCCATTTTTGATATTCCTCATCTCTGTGACATTTATTTTCAGCTTCTATTGAACCACCCTCACTATTCCATCTCGTTTTAGCTTCATCATATAATTTTTGATGTATTGAAATATCTTTAGCAAATATTTTTTCAAAATCTCTATGAAATGTATTTTTCATTTCGCTTAAAGATATTCGATCCTGTGGTCTTATAGGTCCTGCTAAACTAGGTTCTACGGTGGATAAATCAAACTCTAAAATATCAGTATAATTTGGTTCAGGATCATTCGGATTGTAGAATAATTTTTGTTCTTTAGTATATTTCTTGATTAATTCAATTTGTTCTTTTGAACGTCCAGATAATTCTAGATAATTTAATGTTTGTTGATCTATTGGAAAGAAACCACAAGTAGCTCCATATTCAGGAGACATATTTGATATTGTTGCTCTATCCGGTAAACTTAATGTTTTTAATCCAGAACCGAAAAATTCCACGAATTTACCGACTACACCATATTCTCTTAACATTTGAGTTATTGCTAATACTAGATCTGTTGCAGTAACACCAGTTTTTAATTCATTTATTAATTTAACACCAATAACATCAGGAACAGGCATATAATAAGGCTGACCCAACATTACTGCTTCTGCTTCAATACCTCCTACTCCCCATCCAAGAACCCCTAATCCATTAATCATTGTTGTATGTGAATCTGTTCCAACTAATGTATCAGGAAAAGCAATTACTTTACCATTAATCTTTTTTGTTTGGACTACTGTTGCAAGATATTCTAAATTCACTTGATGAACAATTCCTCTTCCTGGAGGAACAACACGAAAATTGTTAAATGATTGTTGAGCCCATTTTAATAAACGATAGCGTTCTTGATTTCTTTCAAATTCCATTTTTTCATTTTTTTCTCTAGAATCATTAGTACCATAATAATCTACTTGTATTGAATGATCAATTACAAGATCAACAGGAATTAGAGGATTGATTTTTGATGGATTACCACCTAATCTTTCTATTGCTGATCTCATTGCAGCAAGATCAACAACTGCAGGCACTCCAGTGAAATCTTGCAAAATAACTCGAGTTGGTTTATGAGGTATTTCAGTATCTTTATTTTCTTTAGGATTCCATTTACCAATTTCTAAAATATCCTCTTTTGTTACTATTTTATTATCAAAATTTCTTGCAATAGCTTCTAACAATATTCTAATTGTAAAAGGTAATTCTGTTATCTCAGAAACACCAATTCTTTTGAGATTATCCAATTTGAAAAAGATATATTCATTATTTCCTATGATAAATTTCTCAGTTAGTTTCAAAGGATCAAATTTCAACTTACTCTACATCCTTGTACTGTTCCCCATTAAATTGTGCTCTTTGTCTAGTTAATCTTGTTTTTGACTTAAAAATAACTAATGCTTTAAGAAATAAAATACATTATATTTAAATTAGACATTTTTTTAAGATATTTCTCAAACATTTGAATTTTTGTGTAAAATATTTTTAGAAATTTCTTTTATTGATTTACAACCTGTTATTTTCATAGCTTTCTTTAATGTTGATTGAACATAATTCATTAATCTTGTAACCCCTGCTGCACCACCTCCAACTGCTGCACGTATAACATCCCTGCCCATAAGAACTCCATCAGCTCCCAAAGCTAGGATTTTTAATACATCATAACCATTTCTAATACCTCCATCCATGAGAACAATTCCTTTATCCCTAACCGCATCTAAAATCTCTGGTAAAACTTCTGCTGTACCTGGTGTATGATCCAATACTCTACCACCATGATTTGAAACTACAATAACTTTCGCACCTGCTTCAAATGCTCTTTTTGCATCTTCCACACACATAATTCCTTTAGCAATAAAAGGTAATTTTGTTGATTTTACTAATTCCTTTATATCATCAACCGATTTTTTATAAACAGGTGCATTATGTTTTGCCATTATTACTGACCCACAACCATCAAGATCAACTCCAACTGCAATTGCTCCAATTTTTTCTGCTCGTTTAAATAATTCAATTAGAGTTTCTTGAGATCTAGGTTTACATATTTTAATTCCCCATCCATTAGCTTCCTCAATTGCATCAAGACCATAAGAATTCTCTAGTGAATATGTGTAAGTATCACCTCTCCAACCAATTGTTCCAGCATCTTTACACCCTTGAATAACTGATCGACAAAATTCTTTTTCAGTAATTACCTCATCTCCGCCAAAGCTATTAACACCTGATATACTTGCAGACATTACAGGTAATTCTATTTCCTTACCTAGAAATGATGTTTTAGTTGAAACTTCAAAATCAGTATCAATCGTTTTCATTTTTAAAGTCAATTTTCTTAAAGCAATTATATTATTAGTAAAACTCGCTCCAGAACCTATGCCACCAATACCTAATTTTCGACCATAATTTTGTCCTTGGCAAAGTCTGCTTGGATCTCCATCGCAAATTCTATAAACACCACAAATTCCCTTCAATTTTTCTCTTGCTATTTTTCTATCTTCCTCGACTGACATTCTAAACACCAAAAACCATGTCAATTTTAAGCAATTTAGATTACAAGTCTATTCTTATTATGATTCTTAATTAAATAGTTTCTTTAAAAAATATAGTTAAGTTTTTACAACATCGCCTTGAAAAGCTTATTTTTATTATTAGCAAACACAATCCTTTTTAAGTTAGAATATCACTAAAAAAACTTGGCGAGTCTAAGCGGGGTGCTAGGGCTACCCTACAACGGCAAACGCTCTATAGCCGGCTGAAGACCCAAGTTGAGATGTTGAAATTAATTCAAGCGCCTTGTAGAAACCGTCGAAGCGACGTCCTAAAAGATGTTTAATCGTGGAGTTCCTCGCCGGAGGGCAGGATCAGAAAACGTAGAGGTCAAATCGGTTAGGCACGGAAGTGAGCGTCCGTCCACCTCGTTAAGCATGCCTTTGGGGTTGCGGCGTGGAGGTGCCTGCATGAAGCGGGGTTTTAGTTGATTCATCGATCTTGGGGACTTGCCACTTATTTAAAAATAAGTTATTTTGTTTTAATTTTAACAACTTCAAGAGGATTTAGATTATTGGTTACAGCCAAGATTATCATTATTTTCTGACCTGAACTTAATTCACCTGCTATAATATTAATACCTGTTTTTGTTGAAAGTAGAAAATTAACTAATCCTTTTGGATTGGGATAATTCTGACCTATTAAATCATATTTTGGTTTATAATCGCCAAAAATTGTTAATTCCCACATATTTTTGATCGTTACTTCTTGATTTAATTTCATTATAGCTCGATTTTGTGGGATTTTCATGAAAATTTCATAATCATCATTTAATACCTTTGGTATGGAATTAACAATATAAGCTCTAACAATATTAGCTTTACTTGCTATTGCTGATTCGATTTGTAATGAAAGAAAGGGGTGTTCATCTTTCATAAATAAAACTTGATAAGCTAAATCTTGGGCTTTTGTAGTATTACCAGCAAGTAAATATCGTGCTATACTTTTAGCTATAATTCGTGGAGCTTCTTGACGTTCTATACCATCTTCTCTTAAACATTTTGTACCAATTTCTTCGAATATTTTCGCTGCTTCTATATTCTTTCCTTGCGATTCAAGCTCCTCAGCTTTTTTTATTTCTTCTTGATATTTCATTACTCAATAACACCTAAAATAATTAATTTTCATAACCAAATAATTTGTCACATCTAATTGTGTATATTAATCTCTAATATGAATTTGTTGATATTAACAAATAGGTTTGATAAAAGAAAAAGGTAATAGAAAATAACTTTAGAGTGTTATCTTCTTCTTCTTCTAGTTCGACCGCCAGTAAGTATTTTAGGTTCATAACGTTCTGTCCATTTGAGCTTTCTAGGATTTCTTTTAAAATCAACCATAGAGACTCGACATTTACGAGAACAGAACCAAAGAATTGAACCATCATTTTTTACAAACATAGTTCCTGTTCCTGATTCTATAGAGGAAGCACAAAATGCACAAGTTTGTTCTTTCATTCATAATCAGCTCCTAATTATCGTCTTCCTCTCATGCGTCGAGCTTCACGCTCAGTTTCACGAAGAACTAAAATGTCACCTACTCTTACAGGTCCTTTAACATTTCGAGTAATAATTCTCATACGATCAGGTCCTTCTAAAACCCTAACTTTACATTGAAGAACCTCACCTGTTACGCCAGTTCGAGCAACAACCTGCACTATTTCTGCTGGATATGCAGTATCTTCTTGTTCTGAACCTTCTCTTCGAGTTCTTGAACTCATTTTTGAATCCAACCTTATTACTCTATTATTTCTTTAATGCAGCAAGTTTCTTAACTAAAGCACTTAATGCATCTTTTGCATTTCCTGCATTTGTAATACCTGCACTAGCAGAAGGACGATCTAAGCCAATTGCTTTTCCAATATCCTTTCTGGAACCACAGACAACAAATGGAATGTTCTTTTCTTGACATAAAAGTGGTAAATGCATCACTATTTCAGGTGGTTGAACATCATCAGCAATCAAAACAAGTTTGGCTTGATTACGTTCAATAGCCTTTGTTGTTTCATTTGTTCCTTTTCTTGTTTTGCCTGTGTCTCGAGCCTTTTCTAATACTTTTAAGGCTTCTTGTTTCAATTCTTCTGGCACATCTACATTAACATAGAATTGTTTGCTCATTTATGATAATCCTCCTCAAGCTTCCTCATCGCTAATCAACAATAATAAGTTGATTAACTAGTCATCGCTGAGGTAAATTTCTTAGCTTGAAAAAATAAAAAAGCTTATTTTAAATCTTTCCTTAAGAAAGACTATTTTTCTTGTTGTTTCTTTCTTATAGTTAATAATTCATCCATGAAATGATTGAATTGTATACCAATATTCGTTGCTAATTGTTTAATTCCTTCAGCAGCCAATCTAATAAGTTCATCGTCTTTTTTATCTTCTTTGCTTTCCTCATGTTCCATTATTTTTAATAAAGACTCACCAATACGATAAACAATTGCTTTATTTTTAAAAGGCGTTTTACTTATTGCTCTAGCAACAACTTTTTGGAAACTTTTATTCGAAGTAACATCTAATAATTCAAGGATTAATTGGATGCCTGCTAAGTGACCTGTATAAACTAACTGTTCAATAGCTCTTGCTCGAATTCGACCATTTATTTCTGAATTATTTATAATATTTATCAAGTTTTGAACACTTTTTGTGTCACCAATTGTTCCAATCAAATCTAGTGCCATTAATCTCATTTCAAAAAATTCTTCATTATCATCAACAGTGCTAGTAAGAATTGACACTAAATCCTTTCCTCTAATTCTTAAAAGAGCTTCTTTTGTATGGTGAATTATAGTAGCTTCTTTATCAATAATCCCTTGTCTTAAAGCTGCAATTAATGCCCAAGTAGCTCTATCATCACCTAATCGACCAAGAAGAACAGCTGAAAAACGTCGTATTTCCTTGTGAGGATCATTTTGTAATGCTTTTATTAATGGGTCAACAGCTTTTTCTTGACCTAGTCTATATAATTTACTAGCTGCCCCAAATCTATTGTTCCAATCTGGATCATTTTCAAGTATGTCCATAAGTGATTCTAAATCTTCCTTGTAAGGTGACTCATCATCAAGTGAATGATTCATTAGCTCATCCTCGTTTGAAAGTTGTTAAATCGACAATTCCTCGTGCTTTTAACCATTCAAGTGTATTGCCAATAACTACTACA
>JAEOUJ010000434.1 GCA_016839405.1 Candidatus Gerdarchaeota archaeon
GAAAAAACAATGGAAAAAGCACGATTAGATATAACTCATTATGATTCACTTACTAGAGAAGAAATGCATCAAATTGAAAAACGAGCTAATGAAATTGTTTATCTAAATCTCCCAGTAACCAAGGAAACTTTATCTAGAGATATTGCTGAGCAAAAATATGGTTTTACTATTTATCAGGGTGGCGTTGTTCCTGGAAAATTCCTTCGAATTGTCTCCATAGAGGATATTGATGTTCAAGCTTGTGGTGGTACACATGCAAATAGAACAGGTGATGTAGGTCCTATTGTTATTTTAAGTTCAGAGAGAATTCAAGATGGAATAGTTCGATTAGAATACGTTTCTGGTGAAACAGCAATTGAAGAATTCCAAAGAAGAAGTCAAATAATGCAAGAAGTGTTAGATTTATGGGGCATAGAGTTAAGTGTCTTGCCAATGACTGCTAAACGGTTCTTCAACGAATGGAAGACTCAAAAAAAGGAAATTCTAGAGCTTAAAAAAGACAAAGCAATATTAGAATCGCTTGTTTTAGAAGAGAAAATAGAAAAAACCGGCAAATATAAAATTTTAGCAGAAATCATTAATGACGATGTTGATTATTTAAGCCAACTCATTTTTACTTTGACTGAAAAATTTGATGATTTGTTTATTTTTCTAATCAATGATGAATCTTTATTTTTAGCAATTGGTGCTGGTAAAAAAGCTGCTAAAGGTATTTCAAGTGATGACCTAATTAAGAAAGTTGCACCTATTTTAGGTGGTTCAGGTGGTGGAAAACCAACTTTTGCCAGAGGTAGTGGTAACGATGCTTCTAAAATAGATAAAGCAAAAGCAAAATTCAAAGAAATAATCCAAAAATCAAAGAAATAAAAAGAATCTTCCAAGATTCATTTTATCTCAATTGCTTTTCCAGTTTTTGCTGCTTCAATTGCAGCAACTACACATTTAACAGCATCAGTTCCTTCTTTATCTGATATCAATGGTTTCTTTCGATTTTCAATACATGCAAGAAAATCTTTATCTTGTAAGTAAAGTGGTTCCTGATCTTTACCAGTAGCTAGGTAATGATTTGTAACTTCAGTAGCTCTATATGCTCCTAAATATTCAGAAAATGAATTGCTTAATGAATGTTGAGCTAATCCTTTTTCTGAGATGATTGATTGTAGAATGAAGTCTAATGTTAGAACATCTTTAGTAGTTTGAACAATAAGCTTTCGTCGTTTTAGATTTGGATATGCTCTCCAAGTAGCTCGGCAATCAAATAAAATTGGATTTGTATCCTGTCCTTTAAAACCTTCATATTCGAAAATAGCGAATAATTCAACTTCATAAGGAAATCCTTCGATATAAGCTGATGTTGCAGTTACTCGTTTAGGTATTTTACCTAATAAACCATTAACTACATCAACATCATGCACCATAAAATCATGACCAGCACCTAGATAATTGGGATCTAAATCTTTACTATCAAGTTTTGTCGGGCCAGGACCAACGCGCCTCCCAGTTAGATGCATTATTTTATCTTCTGTATCGTCTTTTTCTAAGAATGATTTTAAGGTTACAACAACTGGATTATATCTCTCTAAATGACCCACTTGAACAATTCTTTTGAATTTCTTTGCTTTCTCTGAGATTTCTTTACAATCTTCAATTGTTGGTGCCAAAGGTTTTTCACATAAAATATCACAATGTTCCAAAACTTGTAATGCTACTTTCTTATGAATTGCAGTTGGAATAGATAAAATTGCACCACTTAATTTTTCTTTAGAAATCATATTATCAAGATCTAAATAACGATTTTCTTCAGGAATCTCGTTTAAATCACCAATTGATTTTAAACGATCCTTATCTTGGTCACAAATAATTACTTTATCACAAAAGCCTTCACTACAGAGTCGATTGATATTTCGAACATGATTTTTTCCCCATTTCCCTAGACCAATAATAGCAATTGTCTTCATCTTTAAAACCCTTATGAAATTATTTTGATGTTTATATCAGCTATTATAAAATTTTCTTTATGTTTCATCAAAAAAACTATGTTTCAAAATTTGCTTTCAAGATAATTTGTATATAAATGCAAAACTTCGCATAGGATTTATTAACTAATATTTTCTCAAATCGTTTAGGATTTGATCAAATTGGAAATTCAATCACCACATTCACCTCATAAAGCAATTAAACGAGCTTCAGTTTTTTTTGAAACAAAAGTAAATAATTCAAAAGTAAAAGAAGAACCCTTGTCACGAAAAGATCCTGCTGAATTAGA
>JAEOUJ010000435.1 GCA_016839405.1 Candidatus Gerdarchaeota archaeon
TACCAAATGCTCTTACAATTGATTTAATACCTTTGCCATTTATTAGAAGTTCTTGGATAGTTTTAGATGCAAATTTAATTGAAATTTTAGATGAAAGAGAAATAAAAGCAGTAATAGTTCATGAATTGGGTCATGTTAAACATATAGATGGATTAATTAATCTTTTTAGGTATGGAATGAATTATTTTGTGTTCATTGCATATTCTCTGCGTCTATTACAAATGATTGATATACTAATTACTGATAGACCTCCTGATGCTTTAACTATCACCTTGCGAATTGGATTTATTTTATTTGTTTTACTTGTACTATTTGGTTTAACCTTATTAAATAGAATTATAATGAATTATTCAAGACGTCAAGCTGAATTAATGGCTGATTATTTTTCAGCTAAAAAAATAGGAAGAAATCACATAATTAATGCTTTAGTTTTATTAGGTCAAAGATTGGAAGTAGTCTCTGCTTTTGGCACAGAATTTAAATGGTTAGGCAAAAGAGAAAATAGAAATGATGTTACAAGAGAATTTTTGCAAGGAATAAAAGATTTACCTGCTGAAGAACTCTCTAAAGAAATTTCTAGGAAAAATGCATTGCAAATATATGTATCTCAAAGATTGAAAAATCTAAAAGAGGATTTATTTGTTCCCATAACAGATGAAGAGATTGAGAAATTAGCTAATGAAGCGTGTGAAAAATTACTTAATAAACGTCAAGAGGAAATAAAAAAGGGATTAATAAAAGACAGGAAATTAAAATCTGAATTGAAAAAATTAACAATTGATTGGTTATCAATTGATGTAGATAAAGATCATTATCTCAAAGATGATGAAATTGATCAATTAATCAAAACAATCATTACTAATCCAAATAAAGAATTATTTGAAATTGAATTATATCAAAGAAGATATGCTTTAGCTAAGGATCACCCAACAATGCGAGATAGAATTTTATTTGTTTATTATTCAATGAAAAAATAGACAAGAATATATTTTAGAATACTTTCAGTTCACTCTTAATATTTTGAATATAAGATATATTTAGTAATTATATAGTAGAATTTATTACGAAACCTCATTTGATTTTGGTGTTTAAAATGGCTAGCAAAATAGAACTAAAAGAACCTCCAAGGTATGATTTATCATTAGAAATAATCGAAATCGACTCATTGAATTACTGTTCTGATTGTATTTATCATTGGTGCTCCAAGCGATCCAAAGTAATTTTTTGCTCTATGAAAACTAAAGGATTATTTGAATGTAAAAGTTGTATGTTAAAATTGATTAAACAATATAGTTAGTAATAGTTAGCATAACATTTTCCGAATTTTTTCTAAAACTTAAAAGACAAATTTTGGATATATGTTGAATTCAAAAAAGATTTAATATTGAAAGTAAAATAAATTTAAGGAATAGAGTAATGGAGATTCAATTTGGATTTAACAGTACAATTTTACTATTGGCATGAAGTAATGGGTCCATTACAAATCTTTGCTGATGGTAATCTAAAAATTTCGGAAGAAAGTTTACTAATACTTCTAAGCTCAATAGAACCATATTCTGTAACGACAGAATCCTCAATACTTGGGCCTACATATATTGAAAATGAAGTAATTGTTACTTATAATAGATGTGTTTGTAACCCAGATGCTCAAGATGAAAGGCTAAGATTAATGGGTTCAGATACTTGGGTGATTATTTCTTGTTCAAAAGATTATGAATTAATTCTTCTAAGTAAAATTGAAATAGTAAAAATGATTTTAGACATTGAATTTTCTACAATCGATGAATTAAATCAATTGGACTCAAATGTAGGAAAAAAAGCTACCTTTGCTATAAAGAAAGTTTATGATTAATTCATCTAATTGATATTTAATTCGTTCAGAGTTATCATAATAAATATAATATTCAATTTAAATTGAATAACCATAAGCTACATATTATCAAGCAAGATTAAATCAGATTATTCTGGTCATAATTTACCAATTGTTAGATAATATGTGACCATATAGCTTGTTAATGATAAATCTTTCAAATGAAAGATAGGTGAAGAAATTGTTTGATAAACTTCGATATGGAATAGATATTGGCGAAAAAATTGGTGCTGATTATATCGAAGCTCGCTATGACGATATGCAATTAAGAACTCTTATAAAAGAGAACCTGAAAATCAAAGAAACTAACATTAATCGAAGAAGGGGAATTGGAGTAACTGCTTATTTCAAAGGTGTTTCTGGTTATTCTTATACTGCTAGTTTAGATAAAAAGGATATTAAAGCATGCGTTCAAAATGCTTTTGGCATAGCTAAAGCTTCAGCAGATATAGCAAGCATCAAACTTGATTTCAAAAATAGGGATAAAACAGTAAAAGTCCACGATTTGAAACTTGATGTAAAAAAGCATCCAAAAGATATAGAATTATCATATAAATTAGATCTTTTAGAGCGAATAGAGAAAGCAGCAATAGCTGATGCAGACTGGGTGAAGTCATCGAGAGCATTGTATGGAGAATTCTATGGTGAAAAATATTTCATGAATAGTGAGGGAGATGAAATTTCTTGGCAACCATTAATTGTACATTTAACAACAAGTGTAACAGCATCACATAATACTTTAGATACACTTGTAAGAGGAACAGATGGAATAGGTGGATCAAAAGGATTAGAAATATTTGATACAAAAGAATTCAATCCTGAATTCATGGGTAAAAATGCAAATGATTGGGCAAATGAACAAAGAGATTCAAAAGCTGCACCTGCTGGAAAATTCAGAGCACTTAGTGATAATATACTTGGAGGAGTATTAGCTCATGAAAGCTTTGGGCATTGTTCGGAAGCCGATTTTATTTTAACTAATAGTTCTGTTTTAAAAGATAAATTGAATACTAGAATAGGAACTGAACATGTGAATATTATTGATGAAGGAACACCAGATCAGGAATATGAAGGTTTTTGGTTGCCTTATGATGATCAAGGAACTAAAACTGAAAAAACGGTTTTAGTAGAAAATGGTATCCTTAAAAAATTCTTGCAAAATCGAGCTTCTGCTAAAATGTTAAAATTAAGACCAACTGGAAATGCAAGAGCAATTCATTATCGCTTTAGTCCTATACCACGTATGAGAAATACCTATTTTGCACCTGGAGATTTAACAGAAGAAGAAGCAATTGAACAATTAAAAGAAGGAATATATGCTATCCAAACTTCTGGTGGACAAGTTAATCCAACATTGGGAACTTTTCTATTCAAAGCAATCAGAGGTTATTGGGTGGAAAATGGTGAAATCAAATATCCAATTAAAGATGTAACAATAAAAGGAGAAATTCTTGATTTACTCAATAATGTTGAGGGTCTAACAAAGGATTTGATAATTAGAAGTAGCTACTTTGGCGGTTGTGGTAAAGGTGAACAATATCCATTACCGTGTGGTCTTGGTTCAGCGAAAATTCTATTTTCAGAAGCAATGTTTGGAGGAGAAGAATAATGAAATTTGATACGTTAAAAGATGAATTATTAGCTTTAGCCGATACTGGACTAAAATATGCAAAAAATCAAGGTGCTGATCATGCAGAGATATATGTTAGTAGTCAGAACAACATAAAAGTTACCAATCAAATGGGTATAATCGATGCTCGAGATGGTTTGAATGAAGGCATTGGTGTATCTGTTGCTCTTGGTAAGAAAATTGGTTTTGCAGCTATGAGTAGTCTTACTGATAAGGCAATGAAATATGCTGTAACTGAAGCTATTACACTAGCAAAATCTGTAACTCAGGAAAATGTTGATTTTGTATCCTATCCAGCAAAACAAAAACCAGCAAAAGACGGTATTATTGACAATAAAATTGTTTCGATATCAACTGAAGATATAGTCAATATGACAAATGAAATTTTCAATGATGCAAAAAATTTCGATAAGAGAATCGTTTCTGCTTCAGCAAATACTCAAACCTTTTATGGCGGTCATGCAGTTGCTAATTCTGAAGGAATTTCAGCTGCTTCTAAAGCAACTGGTATTGTTATAATAGGTAATGTTACTGCTATGGAAGATTCACAACGAAAGAGTTCTTTTGATTTTTCAGTTACTCGAACTATTCCTAAAGAAATAACAATTGGATCTAATTGCGCTGAAAAAGCTATTAAATTATTTAATTCAAAACCATTAAATCACACTGGAGTACTACCTACAGTTTGGAATCAATTAATAATGAGCAATTTCTGGCAAATATCTCTTATACAATCTATCAATGGACGACAAGTTGTGGAGAAAAACAGTTATTTCATGGATAAATTAGGAGATCAAGTTGGCATTAAAGAATTAAAAATTACAGATGATGGTCAACTCCCTGAAGGTGTAAACACAGGAGAAATTGATGATGAAGGTGTTCCTCGTAGGACTACAAAAATAGTTGAAAATGGTGTTTTACGATCTTTCCTCTATGACAATTATTATGGACGATTAGGAAAAGCAGAAAGTACAGGAAATGCCTCTAGAGGACAATCATATGAAAGCACTCCCGGAATTTCCCCAACGACTATTGTAATTCAACCTGGTTCAAAAACTCAAGAAGAGCTAATTGCTGAAATAGATAAAGGCATCTTTGTCACTGATAATGTAATGGGTTTAGGCCATTCTAACTTAATTTCAGGCGATTTTTCAGTTGTAGCAACTAATGCTTATTTAATTGAAAAAGGTGAAATTGCTTATCCATTAGATTCAATTCAAATTGCTGGAAATCTATACAAGAGTTATAAAGATATAACACACATTGGATCAGACTCTAAATTGTTGCCATCTGTAAAAACTCCATCTATAATGTTTGATGGTTTTACAATCAATGGTTAAAATTACTTGGGTTATCCCAAGTAAAAATTTCTTTTTTTAAAAATAATCTATATTTGACTTGATTCACTATTTAATTCCTCAAGTAATTTTTTATGTTCATTTAGATATTTCATTATAATTTGTTTTAAATAGCTAATATCTGAATGTAAATCACTAATTTGTAATTTAAGATGACTTAATTCTAGTTCTATTTTTTCTAATCTATCTTCTATTGGTAATTCTTTTCTATCAACTATAGTTTTAATTATTTCTTTCTTAACAACTGTTTCTGCTTTTAATTTATTTTGAACATCTTTTGTAAATTTAGCAATTTTAGGATTATTTTTACTAGCAGTGTCTAGAAGTTTTTCAGTTATTTTTTTGAAAAGTAAATCGATATTTTCACCAGTTAATGCACTTGTGTAAATATGCAAAATTCCATGACCCATTTGTCTTGATAAATCCTGCAAAAACGTTTTCAATAATTGATCATTTGATTCTTTTTGAAATTTTAAATCGATTTTATTACCAACAACAACAAAAGTATCAAGAGTTCCATCATTATTTTGTTTTGCCTCTTTTACCCATTTTGGAAGATTTTCTAATGTTTCATTATTCGTAATATCATAAACTAAAACTGCTGCTTGAATACCAGCATAAAAAGAAGAACGAACTTTGTCAAATTTAGGTTGACCAGCTAAATCAAAAATTTGATATTGCACTGATAAATCCTTAGTTAAATTCAATCTTTTAGTAGCAAAATCAGCTCCAATAGTGTAGATGTATTCTTTTTGAGTAGTTTCTCCAAGATATTTCCTTCGTATACTAGTTTTACCTACTGCTGGAT
Source organism: Candidatus Gerdarchaeota archaeon (assembly GCA_016839405.1). Next base: position 5,667 of record JAEOUJ010000435.1, read on the forward strand.
CTCCTATAATTACAATTTTCCAAATGAGTCTCGGCACTATTATCAATTCCAATTTAATTAATATTTAATAAACCTTTAATTTCCTTTATTTTTTCATCTTTATGATTGCTTTCTTCCTGTAATTTATTTATCATTTCTTTTTGTTCTCTTACAGTTTCATTAAGTTGTTGCAGTTTTTCACTTACTTGTCGTAATAGATTTGTTCGTTCCTCTATATGATGCTTAAGTTGTTGAATTATTTCATCTTTTGAAAGATTATCAGAAATTATTATTCCATCATATTCATAATGATCGGAAGAAGGTTTTTGATCTGTTTGTTCATTTAGTTGCTTCTCAAGTATTTTTATTTTATTTGTTAGTACATTGATCGTTTCCTCTTTTTCATCTAGTTCATTTTGTTTTTGCATAATCTTCTCTTGAAAGCTTTTTCCAAGCATTTGTTGAACTTCAATATTTTCTTTTTCTTTCTTTCCAGTTAATGATCTTAATCTTTGAAAATCACGGTCTCTTATCATTAATTCTTGTTCTAGATTAGATCGTTCTAAATCAAAGGCTCGTAATTTTGAATCTAATTCCTCAAATCTTTTCAATAATGCTTCGGTAGATTTTGGATCAAGTTCTTCTATTTCTTCTCCCCTATGTCTTGAAAGTTCTTTGTACCATTCATAAAGTATATCTTGCATTAAAGGATGCATATTTTGCCAATTAGTAACAATAACTACCCATAAATGCGAACCTGGTATATCTGGATTAATCCTTTCAGAAGGAGGTTTAATACTATCTGGATTTCGCCTTTTATATTGAGGTATTGAATCCCACAATGATTTTTTTTCTAAAGAATTCATGAAACCACCATTTACTCCTTGCTGGGTGATAATTTATACAATCGAATAATCTTTAAATATTCCTTATTGTATAAAGCAAATTAATCTTATTATATTGGCAAATCAAAAATCTTAATGGCATTATTTGTAGTTACTTTTGCAACCTCTTCTTCATCAATAGATTTTATTTTGGCAATTTCTTTCACTGCATAAATTACATTTGCTGGTTCATTTCTTTTCTTTTCAGGGAAAGGTGATAAATAAGGTGAATCAGTTTCAGTTATTATATTTTCTAATGGAATTTTCTCTGCAAGTAATCTGTTTTTCTTTCGTGTAGTTACTGCAGTAGAGATTGAAATAAAATAACCTCTATTAACACATTCAAAAGCAGTTTCGACATCACCTGAAAAACTATGCATTACAACTGTAGTTTCAGCAAAAGTCAAATCTTCTATTGAATCTTTTTCTGCATTACGGCTATGAATTACTAAGGGTAATTGTAAATTGTTTGCTAACTCAATAAATCCTTTAAAAATATCATGTTGTCTATTTCTTAATGCTTGATTTTTCACCCAATAATAATCTAAACCAACTTCTCCTACTGCTACTATTTCTTTTTTTTCAGCATGCTCTCTAATATTTTGCATAATCTTGTTTATATTTAATTCATGGTAGTTTGCTGGTGGAGCACCTAAAGTAACAAAAATTTTTTTTGGGTGGTTTTTATGAATTCTGATGGATTGTCTGTAATCATCAATATACACAGGTGAGTCAATAATAGCAATAACATTATTTCTTGCAATATGTTCCAAAATTGTGTTTAATTTCAAACCGCGTTTAAAAGTATGGTTAAGATGACAATGAGTATCAATAGCTTTCATCTAATCACCTATTTTTATTCAAAATTAATATCTAGTTTATGTTTATTTTCCAAAAGAAAAATAATTCCATGCCAATTATGTTTAAATCCCAGCTTTTGGTACAATTCAATAGCAGGTAAATTTTCTTTATCTACTGCTAAAATAACTTCATTTAGTTCTTCTTTCTTAAGATTATTCATATAATCAGTAACCAATTTTAATCCTATACCTTTTTTTCTAAATTTCGGAAGAACGCCTACTTCTAAAACCATTCCTTTGATTTTTGATGTTGCTGTTATCATTCCAGCACATAGGTTTCCTGAAGATTTGGCTGTAATATATTTTAATTCAAAACCTAATTGTTCAAAAGTTGTTTTTAATTTTTTCAAAAAATCCTTGCAAATATTAAAGTCGCCTAATCTTTCTATTTTATGAAGTTTATCCTTTGATTTTGCATAACTTTTACTTATGGCTTCAATAATTGAATCATTTATTTTATCATCTGTGATAATCTCTAAAGATAGTTTATATCGATTATTTTCAATTTCATAATTTTCTAAATTGCATATCATTTCTGATCTATTTGATTTTGTTCTAAAGCCAATTTTTTCATAAAATGATTGAAAAACCAATAGTTCTCTTTTATCTTTTGACCATGTTTCCGCCCAAATTTCTTTATACCCTTTTAGCAATGCGTTCTGAATTACTTTATTAACTAACAATTTTCCTATGCCTTTTCTTTGAAATCTAGGTATTACTAAGGGAAAGTGACTAGGAATTATAAATGAATTAGTTAACCAATATTCTGCTGCCCTAATAATTCCAATAGGCAAATTTTCATAATATGCAATTAAGAATTGTTCGTTTCTTGATTTATTCATTAAATCTTGTTCTATTGATATTTCTACATCTAATTCTGAAATATCTTGAGATTTTATGTATCGATTCATCCACCGAAAACTAGTCATTCCTTTAAGGAAAACTCTTGTCCAATCTGAGGTTATTTTCGAATTAACCTCACTAATTTCTATCTCTTCAAGATTGAATTTCACATTACTATTTCCTTGTTTAATATATCATTTTTATGTTTAAAAACTAAAAATGATTCTATTTGATACATTATTCTAGTCGAAATATAACTATGCCTTTTTTAAGTGATAAAAAATTTAATTACTAATAATTGTAGAAACAAAAAAACAAATAGAATTAATTTAAAAATTATCTCAAATTATTATGAGGTTATTAATAATGATAAAATTCGTTGATCCACAAGTTGGGAAGGAAGAAAAAGAGGCTCTAAATGCAGTTATTGATTCTAAGTATTTAGCAGAAGGACCTGTTGCTCGAGAGTTTGAAAAATTATTTGCTGATTTTGTTAAAACAAAACATGCTATTGTTACATCAAATGGTACAACAGCTTTACATTTAGCAATTGAAGCTTTGGGGATAAAACCTGGTGATGAAGTTATTACTACACCATTTACTTTTATTGCTTCAAGTAATAGCATATTATTTAATGGAGCAATTCCAATTTTTGCTGATATTGATTCAGAAACTTATAATATAGATCCTGAAAAAATCAAAGAAAAAATTACAAATAAAACTAAAGCAATTATGCCAGTTCATATTTTCGGAAATCCCTGTGATATGAAATCAATTGTGGAAATTGCTGATGAACATGATTTACTAATTATAGAAGATGCTTGTCAATCACATGGAGCATATTTTGATGGAAAACATACTGGAACTATAGGTAATGTTGGATGTTTCTCTTTTTATGCTTCTAAAAACTTACCTTTTGGTGAAGGTGGTGCTATTGTAACAGACAATGAGGAATTAAAAGATAACATACTTTGTATTAGAAATCATGGTCGAACTCCTAAAGGAGGTTATTATCACACTAGAATTGGGTATAATTATAGAACCTCAAATATCCATGCAGCTATAGGTGTAGAGCAAATGAAGAAATTACCAAAAATGCTTGAAGCACGAGAACGCAATGCTAACATGCTTATAAAGGAATTAAAAGACCTAGATGGATTTGCTCTTCAAAAAATATACAATAAAGCAAAACATGGTTGGTATATTGCTGCGGGTAGAACAGACAGAAAAGATTTACCTGTAACCAAAGTTATTGAAAAGTTAAATGAAGCCGATATTGGATCAAGACAAATCTATTCAATTCCATCATACAAACAACCAGCTTATACAAACATCAATGATTATTATTATTGGGCTAAATATGTAAAATTCCCAGATTATAGTAAAACATCATGTCCTAATGCAGAAAGAATAGGAGAAACCCACTTTCAAATACCGATCAATCCTGGTGTAACAGAAGAAAATATGAATCATATAATAGAAACATTAAGAAAGATTTTCTCCTAAAATCATTCCTTTTTCTCTTTATTTTCTCTATAATTTTCTATTGCTTTATGTAAAGCATCAGCAGCCAAATTACTGCAATGCATTTTATGCGGTGGTAGACCATCAAGCTCTTCAGCAACTTCATTTCGTGTTAATTTCATTGCCTCATCTAAAGTCATTCCTTTAGCCATTACTGTTGTAACACTACTTGTAGCAATTGCTGAAGCACATCCAAAAGTTCTGAATTTTATATCTTCTATTTTATCATCCTTAACTTTAATTGTGATTTCCATAGTATCCCCGCACTTAGGATTACCTACAATACCTATCCCATCATAATCCTCGATTTTTCCCACATTTTGAGGTTTTGTAAAATGTTCCATTACTTTTTTACTATATAGCATTGTTTAACCAACTCACAATTAATTTTTGATATTATTATTAGCATTTTAATTTTACTTAAATTTCACAATCATCATCATGATCATCTTTTAAACTCATAACAAATTCTTCTGTTTCTCGCCTAAAAGCTGACATTTCTCGTAATTCACTTATAACTTGTGGAACAATTTTTAACACATAATCTATTTCTTTATCTGTATTCCATCTACCTAAAGTTAAGCGTAATGATCCATGGGCAACTTCATGTCTTAAACCAATTGCTAAAAGAACATGCGATGCTTCTAATTTTTTAGTTGAACAAGCAGAACCAGTTGAACCATAAATACCATATGCATCTAATCTTAATATTAATGCTTCTCCTTCAACATATTTGAAAGAAAAGTTTGCATTATGTGGTAAACGTTTTGTTCTATGTCCATTTAATATTGTATCATCAATTTTTAGAAGATTGTCTATCAAACGATCGCGCATTTTTGTTAATCGAGGTTGTTCTTCAGGCAATTTCTTAAAAGCTATTTCAGAGGCTTTGCCTAATCCTACA
>JAEOUJ010000436.1 GCA_016839405.1 Candidatus Gerdarchaeota archaeon
GGACATTTAATTGTTTTATCATCAAGTTTTCCTTTTGCTAAATTACCTTTCAAATGAGTACATTTTCTATCGATTGCGTAAAATTCTCCCTTGATATTAAAAACAGCAATATCTAAATTGCTAATTTTGAAGGTTTTAACACCTTGTTCAGGGATTTCAGAACTATTGCATAATTTTGTTCCAGTCATTAAAATCTTCTCGTTTTAATAACTAATTGTATATATGTTCAACATGGTTAGTTAAAAGAATTACCATTTTTGATTACTACTAATTCAATCAAAAATTAGTTTCTAAAATCACCAAAAGAAATAAGAACTAACTAATACAATCTTTGATTCGAAAACCAAAAGATGGTGGTTAGTCGCAAAATGACAACCAAATTCAAGAATACGCCTATTGATTATGGTGAGGATGAAATTAATCATTTCATTCCGATGAGTGCTAACGCTCAATATCTCGAGATAGAGGGAGACTTTCCTGAAATAGTTGATATTGAAAACAAACTTATTGAAGTGTTGGAAAAGCCAATCGATAGTCCACCACTTAAAGAAGTTATAAAAAAGAATTACACAAAAGGTAAAGCTGTTATTATTTTAGTTGATGATAATACTAGACCAAATCTTCATACAAGAATTCTTTTACCAAAGCTTTTTCCTAAGATTATTGATTATGGAGTTGCACCAAAGGATTTGAAAATTCTAGTGGCAAGTGGCACACACAGACCACCCACTGATGAAGAAATAGAAAGAAAAATCCTTGGAACTGAAATTTGGAATAATTTTAAAGAACATGTTATTATTCATAATTGTGATGAAGGAGTAACTCAAATTGGAACCTCAAGTAGAGGAACTCCTATATATTTAAACAATGACGCTTTAGAATCTTGTTTAATTGTTCCATTAACAGATTCTGAATATCACTACTTTGCAGGAGTAGCTGGAACTGTAAAATCATTCTTCCCAGGTATTTCTGGTCGCAAAACAATAAGCCGAAATCATCCAAAAGCTTTCACAAAAGAAACAGGCTTCAAATCTGAATGTAGATTGGGAAACACAGAAGGAAATCCAGTAATTCAAGATATGAAGGAAATGGTACAAGAAGTAATGAAAACAAAAGCTGTTTTTTGTATAGATGCAATACTTCACCAGAAAAAAATTGTTCATTTAAATGCTGGTAATATAATCTCTTTACATGAATTAGCTAGAGATTTACTAAAACCTTTGCGAATTATAGAAGTAGAGAAAGGGGCTGATTTAGTCATTATCACTACTGGAGAACTCGGATTAAATCTTTATCAAGCTGGGAAGGGTGTTCATGCAGCATGGAATGCCACTACTAAAGGAGGTACGATTTTACTTCTAGCAAAAGCAGAAGATGGTGTTGGCAATAAAGCCTATCATGAAACAATGCTTGCAGTTAAAGATATGAATCTAGAAGACGCTCTTATATGGGTGGTTGAAAACAAATGTAGCGAAGAGACATTTAAAATAGGCAATCAAAAACCAGTTGATTTATTGCGAATTCTTATGGATAACCAATTTGATATGATTACTGAAATGGATCATAAAGAGCTTAAAGAAACATTCAAAATTAATCCGATAGAAATTACTGAATCAGTTCAAGAAACACTCAAAAAATATGTTAATAATTTTCTTGCTAAGAAACCAGATGGCTTAATTTATGTAATGGCTGATGCTGGTATTTATGTTAAACCAAAAGAAAAGTGATTTTTTAACAACTTTTCTTCTTTTTCTTTATTTATTATGTGAGAAAAAAGATTTTTAATTGATAGATTCTTGTGTCACACATACACCAAATGTGAATCTTAGGCGGTTTTAAATTCATGCCCAATTATACTTTAGAAATAATTATTGAGGGTAAAAAGAACGCTCGAGATCCAGAAGGTGAAACCATTATGAGAGATCTTATGATAAAACATGGATATGAGATGGTTTCATCTGTTCGCAGTGGGAAAATCTTGAGAGTTATATTAGAAGCAGCTAATGAAAAAGCAGCAGAAGAGATTTGTTGGAAAATGGTCAATGAACTACGAATTTACAATCCTGTTGCTCATGCTTGTACAATAAAGCTTGTTAAATAATCCAATTAAAAAATGGTGATTTAAGTTGCCAATGCGTGTAATAGTAATTCAATTCTCAGGATCTACATGTGATAGGGATCTTGTTCATGCAATGAGTAATGTCATGAATTGGGAAGTTGATTTTATTTGGTATAAAAATGCGGTAAATATTTTAGGTAAATATGATGCAATTTTTCTGCCCGGGGGATTTGCCTATGGTGATTATCTTCGAGCAGGAATAATAGCAGCTTACACTCCTGTAATGAAAAATATCAAACAATTAGCAAAAGAAGGTTTGCCAGTTTTTGGAATTTGTAATGGTTTTCAAATTTTAGTGGAATCTGAATTACTACCTGGGGCACTAATTGGTAATGATACACTTAGATTTAGTTGCAAATGGACAAATCTTCGCATTGAAACAACTAGAAGTGCTGCAACAAATATTGGTGAAAAAGGAGACATTTGGAGAATTCCAATTGCACATGGAGAAGGTCGTTTTTATCTCGATAAAAAGGGTTTGAAAGAGTTAAATGAAAATGATCAAATTGTTTGGCGATATGTTTCAGAAGAAGGTGA
>JAEOUJ010000437.1 GCA_016839405.1 Candidatus Gerdarchaeota archaeon
GTAGGTATAGGGATTGCGAGTATAATTGGTTCGCTAATTGTTGTGGTTGTTATTCGAATGAAAAAAAGAAAGGAGCAATTGTAATGTCAAAATTTGTTGATTTTTTTCAAGCCTTTCAATATGAATTTATGCAACGAGCATTAATTTCAGGCATAATTATTGGTATTGTTTGTTCAATTATAGGAGTATTTGTATTGCTTAAGGGAATGGTTTTTCTAGGTCAAGCAATTGCTCATTCATCGTTTGCTGGAGCTACTTTAGGGATATTAATAGGTATTGAAAATCCGCTTATGATAATCATGGGTTTTTCAATATTATCAGCTGTTAGTATTGGGTATGTTAATCAAAAGAAGTTAATGAGAGATGAAGTTATTATCGGAATAGTTTTCTCGTTTTTTATAGCTTTAGCAGCATTATTTATTGGTATTCAGAAAGAATATACTTCTGACATAAAATCAGTTCTTTTTGGTAATTTACTAACAGTAGATAGAGAAGATTTTATTCTTTTAATCATTTATTCAGCTTTAGTTTTATTAATTCTATTTTTAATTAAAAAGGAATTATATTTTCTGACATTTGATTCTGAATTAGCTAAAATATCTGGTATTCCTGTTAATTTTCTTAATTATATTTTTCTAATTCTAGTTTCAATTACTATAGCAGTATCTCTTAAAGCTATAGGCGCAATATTAGTTTTCGCAATGATAGTAACGCCTGCTGCTGCTGCAAACCAATGGACACACCGATTAAATAGAATGATATTCCTATCTACAATTTTTGGCATATTTTCTTCAATTTTTGGTTTATTTGTTTCATATTTGTTAGATTTACCATCAGGTGCAACAATAGCTATTATAGTAACTATCATTTTCCTAGTTTCATTTATCTTATCACCAAAACGGAGATCATTGAAGAAATTAAGAAGTGAATGCCCATTTTGCAAACATTTTATTGATGAACTTGGTCAATGTCAAAATCCTGAATGTAAATTTGATGATATACCACATATACATGATCATGATAGGATAGGCATAAGTAAAGATCATCTACCAGAACGAGAGCCATCATTTCATGAACACGAAAAAGACATTAAAATTCAGGAGGATGAATCCTAAATTGACTTTGGAAAAAAATTCAACAGAGTGTCATATGGATGAAGATAGTAATATCCTTATTTGTATCAAAGATTTGGCAGTAGCTTATCAAACAACAGTAGCAATTTTCGATATAAATTTAGATGTTTATCATCATGATTTTTTAGGTATTTGTGGTCCAAATGGTTCTGGAAAAAGCACATTGTTAAAATCTATTGTAGGCTCTGTTAAACCCTTTAGAGGTAAAATTCGTCTATTTGATAGAGATGTTGTGAAAAATCAACGAAGGGAAATTCAAAATCGAATAAGTTATCTTCCACAAATTGAACTAATAGATAGGAATTTCCCTGCTTTAGTAAAAGATGTAGTAGGAATGGGGTTATATTCTCAAAAGGGTTTTTTCAGTAGCTTAACAAGAGAAGATAAACAACAAATAACTGATGCACTTGAAATAGTAGGCTTAGAAAGATTGATGGAAAGACCGATTGGCCATTTGAGTGGAGGTCAACAACAAAAAGTAAAAATCGCTCGAGCATTAGTAAATAAACCGGATATATTACTTATTGATGAACCATTTACTTCACTTGATTTTAAAGTAATAAAAAATTTAGCTGACTTATTAGCTGAAATTCATCGAAAAACAAACATAACTATTGTAATGGTAAGTCATAGCTTGGAGATAATACGCGAACATTGCAATCGAGTTATTTGCATGGATCATAGGATTATTTGGGAAGGTGATCCAAAATCTTCGGAATTTGAAATAGCTGTACAAAGAGTTTTTCATTTTTGAAAAAATTTATGGAAAAGCAGATCTTAGAAATTCAATAATATGTTTACGAGAAATTTTTGATTCCCCTCTAATTCGGGGATTAAAAACATAACCAACACGTCCCACCTTGGTTTCTTTCTTTGGCGAATGCTTTAATAATTCAAACATAATTTTGTATCCTTTTGGTCTGAAACCTTTTGGATGTTCTTCAATAATTTTTTGAGCATAACTAGTTTCTCCTCCAAAGAAACCACTCATGACATCGCCACAAGTAGCAGATCTGTGAATCCAAAGTGAGAATTTTCCAATTACACTAGCTCCCCAAGAGATTACTCTTCTAGAAAATTTCCAATCTGGGATTTCATCACGTTCACCAACTACATAATGAAATCCTTCACGTAA
>JAEOUJ010000438.1 GCA_016839405.1 Candidatus Gerdarchaeota archaeon
ATGTTTTGATTCCATATAGTGTAAATGAAAATGCATCTTATTTCTTAGAGTATATACGAGAACTGTTACAGCATTAAAAGTTCCTGAGACAGCTCCATAAAATGAATCAAGGGAAAATCCATCTTCATCATCTAAAGCTAGTCCTAATCTATCTAGTGCCCCTAAATTTGTAACTGCAAAGGGATTTTGTCTACTAGCGATATCAATGAATATATCTCTGCCTTTTTTCATATAAGATAATGAAAGAGATTTGTTTATTGATCTTGTATAACGAAATACTTTTCTGTCACGTAAATTCCAAATTAATTTTCTTTGATAAAGACGACTATTTGACCAAAAATCTTTATTTTTTCGATATTTCATTTTAAAAACTGTTCCTCCAGCAAAAAGCCCATATGAATCTCCTATATGAAAATTCATTCTTTCTCTCAAATTTACTGGATTGTTAATCGAAGGAAAATAAGGTAAAAATGAAGTACAAATAGCGCTATGAACAGAAACTCTTTCTTGCTTACATTTTTTCAAGAAATTTTCAGTTTGTTCTTCAGTAAAATTCCAAGAATATATTTTGAGGTCATCATGTTTTGATTTTGTCCAATCATCCAAACTACTTTTTCTTTTACTAAAACCAAATAGGAAAGCATGAATAATCCTCATGAAAAAAGTCAATATATATGCCCTCAATGGTGTTTTAGATATAGTCCTTCTAACCTTAGGCTTAAAGATATCATCATCTCTTACTGGTGCATTAAGTTTCTCAACTTTTGCATTTGGATTATTAAGAAAATGTATTATGTCTCTTGCAAGAAAAACCATAGATAATCCATCACCTAGGGTATGTTGTCCACATAAAATCAAATCGAAGTCCTGAGAAGATGGTAAAATAGTTACCCTAAAAAGAGGTGTTTCTATTTGCTCAAAATCAAATGGAGTAATAAGTTCTAAATGAAATTTATTTTGTGTATCCAAATTATTAACTCGATTAATAACAGAAACAGGAATTGAACCAACATCGTTTGTTGTAATCCAAGGCATTCCTTTCTCATCTAATTCAATTCCTGCTTTTAAAAGAGGATGACGCTCTTGAATTTTTTCCAAAGCATTTTCAAGTAAATCAGTGGTTATTTTACCTTTAATACGAAGAACAGTGACAATATTATAGGGTTGACCAAAAGAAAAATTCATGTATTCAATATCATTTAATTCTCGCTTCATAAGTAATATGATATAGTGTCGATTATATCTTTTATCCAATTAAAATTTATAGATGGAGTTAGAATAAAGTTATAAATTTTTCAAATTATAAAAAATTAGAATATTCATTTGGAGGAAAAGATTATTGGATTTAGAGGATGAGCAAAAAGAATTTGTAATGGAATTAAAGAAATTACCCGAAGATGAAAGACTAGCTTATGCAATGTTATACATTGGTAAAAAATTAGAAAGACAAAATAGTGTGCTAAAACGTGAAGAATACCAACTACGATCAATCATGTTTTTGATTCTAATTGTGCTGTTTCCTATTCTTGTTATTTTAATAATAATCATTTTTAAAATTTAAAATAGGAGACCAATTAGTTGGAATTATAAAAATAGAGAAGAAAAGGATGAAGTTATCAAATTATAATTTATAACTTAATCCTTTCTCAAAAGCTTTCAAATTAACATCAAAGTATTTTGGTGGAAGAATTACTTTCATGCCATCAATAATCTGTTTCTTAGAGATAGGGAGAATATCAGAGTTAGCAACCAATGCACCAATAAGAATCATATTCATTGTTCTGCTAACACCTAGCTCTTGTGCATCTTCTTGTGCAGGAACTAAAAGAACATTGGGAGTAACACGCTTAAGCTCATTTTCAATATCTTCTAGTGAAGGATATGCAATTTCACCTTTAGAATAACGAACTTCAAGTGGTTGATAAGTAGTAGTATTAACAACAGCTATACCACCTTTCTTGAGTTTGGGCATAGAACGAAGCGATTCTAAAGCCTCTAATGCAATTATAACATCAGCTTCACCAACAGCGCATTGAGGAGATTCCGAAGG
>JAEOUJ010000069.1 GCA_016839405.1 Candidatus Gerdarchaeota archaeon
GGTTCATTTCCTCGAGGATTAATATTCGAACCTGGAATTCTAAAAGATAAATACTGGGGTCTGGGAGCTATTCGCTCATCTATACATGTAACACTTATTACCAGTTTCTTCTTTATTCGATATTTTATTGATTCACTTCTACCTACCAAATGTTTATATCTCCACTCTTAAGGAATTATTTCTTAATCAATAATTAATACCTTTTCATATTTAGTTGCTGTTGATTAATTGGTATACTACTATATAATGGCTATTTGATTAGTGAAAAAAAGATAATCAAAGATTGTTGAAGCGATTTGGTAAGAATTTATTTTGCTTTTGCATCTATTTCTACTGCTTCCTCTTCAACATAGCTTTTACTTGGAGCTAAATCTCCTTCCCAAAGTTTTTGCATTTCTTCACATGATCTAAGCAATTCTTTCAAAGTTCCTTGTGCTTCGATTTTTCCATCTTTTAAAACTATGATATTATCAGCTTTATGAAGAGCCATTGGTCTATGAGAAACTGCCAAGCATGTAAGCCCATTATCGCTTGAAAACATTCTATCCCAGAGTTTTTGTTCTGTTTCAACATCTAGTGCACTCGATAAATCATCGAATATTAACAATTCTGGTTCTCGCACAAACATTCTTGCAGCAGCTAATCTTTGCTTTTGACCACCTGATAATCTTACACCTTTTGGTCCTACAATTGTTTCTAATTTATCATCAAAGCTTTCTATTTCATCTTCAAATACTGCTAATCTTACTGCTTTCTCAACATCAGCTGTTTTTTCTGGAACATTTAAGAGAATATTACTTTTCAGGGTTTCACTAAACAAATATGGGATTTGTGGAGTATAAGCAATTCTTGGCGGAATCATACTACTCGCTGGATCAATTAATTCTTCTTCGTTCCAGTAAATTTTACCTGAATCTTTAGGTACTAAACCCATAAGTGCACGTAAAAGCGTTGTTTTCCCAGAACCTATACGTCCAGTTACAACTGTTATGGATCCCTTTGGTATCTTTATATTAATATCTGAAATACCCTTTTCTGTTCCTGGATAATTGAATGAAAGATTCTCGACAGCGAGTAAAGAAATCTTATCCTTAGCTGTCCGCGGTATTACTTCGAAAGGAGGATAATCTTTTCTTTCATAAATTGGTCCATAAGTAACAATAGCATCTGGTACAACATCTTCTTTATGATTTTGAATTAACTTTAGAATTCGTTCGTAAGAAACTTTTGCTTGTTGGAAGAGTGCTACTATATCACCTAATAACCAGAGGAAATCTCCTACCCACCAGAGTTGTGTTTGGAAGAAGAAAAGGTTTCCTACTGTAAATGCTCCTAAATTCATTTCACGTCCTACTATAATCAAGATAATACCCATTCCTAAAGCAACTGAAAAATGGAACATTGCATTTACGAACGCTATAAAAGTTTGCTCTTTTACTAATGTTTTTCTTCGCTTTTCACATTTTGTCCTAAAATGCTCAGCCACATGTTCTTCTGAACAAGAAACTTTAAAGGTTTGAATTGATCCGAAGATTTTTCCTAAAGTGTCTGTTACTTCTGCTGTTGCCCTTCGACTATTTTTTCGCAAAATTTCAAATCGCTTTCTCCAAGCTAAACCAATTGTTAGGATAAGTGTGAAGGGAATAAATATGAAACTAGCTGCTTTCCAGTTTATGAAAAACATATAACCTAAGCTCATTATTGCATAAATGAGAAATCCAAATCGAAATGATAATGTTGCTGCTAAATTAACGGTATTTCTTACATCTCCTCTAAATCGAGACATAGATTCACCAGAAGTAGTTGGTAATGCTTGAGCTCCTGGTTTTCTTAACAATCCTAACATAATATTTCTTCTAATTAACACTTCCCCGGCAATCCAGAAAGTGAAAAAGAAAATATCCATTATTGAACCGAGTATAAAAGTTGCTACATAAAAAATTGGCACTAAAATGAATAATGTTCTAGCATTTAAATCCCATAATGATCCTGTTTCTGTTGGAAAAATTGTATCAATTAATTCTTGTATACCAAGGCTAACAAAGAATCTTGAAACTAACCAACCAACAGATAAAATAGTAGCACCTAGGAATAGAGCCAACCTGAAACGCATAAGTTTTCCAGTTAATCGAGCAACTTTCATTATAGATAACTCTCCATGCCTTTTTGTAATAATTGAGAATAATGAGATTCTGGATTATTGACCAAATCAGTTCTTTGGCCATATTCAACAATTTCTCCTTGTTGCAAGAGCATGATTTCATCCACTTTCTGCAAGGTTTGCAATCTATGAGCGATGATGATTGCACTACGACCAGTCAGTAATTTATCTAAAGCATAATCTACTTGCCTTTCAGTAGCGGGATCTAGTCGTGATGAAGCTTCATCGAGTATAACTATTTTAGGATTTTTTAAGAAAGCACGAGTAAGGGCTAGTAATTGTTCCTCACCAGCAGAAAGTCCTAATTCTTCTGAGAATATTTCTGTTTCAAGACCATTAGGTAATTCATCAAACCATTCTTTTAAACCTAGTTCATGAATAACCTCAATTACTTGCTCGTCTGTGTATTTCTTATTGAAAAAAGTAATATTATCTTTAATTGATGCTTTAAATAATTCCACATCCTGTGTTACATAAGCAATATTTTGGCGTAAATCTCGTAAAGGAATTTCTCGAGCATTGGTGCCATTTATTGTAATATTTCCATTAATAGGATCATATAATCTGAAAACTAATCGAGCAATAGTTGTTTTTCCACTCCCTGTTTTACCAATTAAACCGATTTTCTTACCAGGTTGAAGATTGAAATTAATATTCTGTAGAACCAACTCATCTTCTTTATAACCGAAATTTAATTTATCAAATTGAAGAGCAATGTCATGTAATGGAAATGGTTTTTCTCCATCATCTTTTATTTTAGTTTCTATTTCAAAGAATTCCTTTATCCTTTCAATATTAGCAATTGAGTTCTGTAACATCTCTAATTGCCAAAGAATCAATCTTATTGGCCACATGATGGTTGTACCATAAGATAATAGTAAAAACATCTGACCTGGTTCTGCACTAATACTTCCAGAGAAGTAATAACTGACAACAAGAATAACTACGTTGATTATTGCTTGTAAAACAACGGTCATTATAAAGTAAACCCTTGAGAAAATTATCGCTTTTCTTTTATTTTTATAATCAGTTTGAGAGAATTCATGAAACCTCTTCATAACAAAAGCATTTGCACCATTAGCTCGAACATCTTCTAAACCAGAAATACTTTCTTCAATATTACCAAATAAAGCAGTAGTAGATTCACGTGCTTTCTTCCAAAGTGGAGCAGCTACTTTTCGTACTAGGAACATACCTACAAATGCAATAATAACAAAACCTACAAAAATTAAGCCAAAAATCCATCCTTCAATAAAAATAGCTATTAATACACCAAATATGACAAAGAAACTGCCAGCAAAATAAATACTGAATGTGCTAAAAAACTCAGATAAAGTTGTTGCATCACCATCTATTCGTTCTATCATTTCACCTGTTTTCTTTTTATTATGGAATGTCATATCTAAATTCATACAATGAATGGTTAAGTCCACACGTAAATCATTAGTTGTTGCCCAAGCTAAATCTTGACTCACATAGCGAGAAACAACTGTGAATGCTTGTTGAACTAAATTTATTCCAATATAAATGAGGGAGGATAATAAGAGAAATTGTAAATCTAAAGTTGGCGCTAAAGCAGCATCAATATACATTCGAATAAGTTGAGGACTAAAGACCTGGATTATATTAGCTAAGATAATCAAAAAAGCTAAGAAAATCACTTTTTTTGCATATGGTTTAAGGTATTTCTTCAATAATTGGAAAGTATACTTTACATTTGTTGCCATGTTTTTTCCTTCGGTCGGGATTTACATTTTTAAATAAAAGATTCCCATGAGTCTTGGAAATGAATTTCCCCTATTTAATACTGAACGATTTATAATTTCTGTTAAATAGGTTTCTCAAAATTCCAAGCGGATATTCAAATAAAAATGTAATTAATTACGATGATTCTGTATGATATATAAATTTTCGTAATAGACTTGAAAATCTTAACGAGATAAAATACCATTCGTAAATTTCTTTATTGATTTTCTATTTATCAAGATAATGAGCACCATAACAAATGCAAAACCAGCACAGATAAATGATAGGTCAAAACCAAACAAAATGGAAAGTCTTGAAGTATATCTACTAATAATGTTTATTGCACTAATACCATCTTCACCATTAGCTAAATAGAGTGTCTCTCCAGAGATTGCTATATCCACTGCGCGGCTATTACCTTGAAAAGAACTTAAATAAACAGGATCAGAAGGATTCATTATATCATATACATAGATAGGATCAGAACCTGTAAATAGAAAATCTCCCTTAATTACTATTTGTGCAAATGGAAAACCATGTTGAAGTTTTTTAAAAATTATTTTGTTATTATAATAGTAACAATGGTAAATACCTTCTTCTCCTGTAAGATAGATGTTACCTTCTCTTACATATACTTCATATAAACGTCCACTGAAAAAATCTTCCTCTAAAATAATCTGTATTGGGTAGGTTATTTTTGCAATATCATAGATTGCTAAAGCATTATATTCCAAAATAAATGGAATCCCAGGGACATAACCTCCATAAATTAAGTAAATCAAATCATCTTCTATAAAAGCTTTAGTAATTCCTCCTTTATACACTTCAATTGTTTCCAAATGGATTGGTTGATTAGGGGTAGTAATATTGTAGATATATACTCCCTCGTAATTACTACATACGTAAAGTAAATTATTGTGAATAAGAAAGTCATAACCAAATCGAACATTGCTAAGGACTGATATATTATAGGGATTAGAAACATTGAACAATTGAGAAGTAAGTATTTCTGTTTGAACTGCAAGAATGTTATTACTAACATGAATTGCATTTGTGCCCCAAAAATCAGTTGATTCATAGGAATTGATATAGTTGAGGGAACCATTACTTTGGATTTCAAAAATATCAAAACCGCTTCTTGCAGCAGAATATAAGTAATTATTTTCAATAGCTATAGCCCAAGATTCACATGAGCTGCAATCTTGAGTGCTGACATGTGAAATATTTGACCTAATAGGAAGCATTGAAAGTGCATTAATGAGTAAAAGAGTAATTAATGAAATAACAAGAAATTGATTTTTTAGCTTAAATTTAACTCACTCTCATTATAATTAGTAAAAATATCACATAAAAAAAATTCTATTTGGTTTTTCTACTAGATTTGTTATTTAAAGTGTGAATAAAATTCTTAACGAGTGCATGTATAATTACAAAAAAAGTATTGAAATAATTTCTATGACAATTCTTGAATAACTGAAACGCATTCAGCAGCTTTGTCTTCCCTGCCAATTTTTTTGTAACATCGCTCCAAAGATTTCCAGGCACGAAGATAATTTGGATCAAGGATAGCAGCCTTCTCTATATAAGGTATAGCTTTCCTAATCTTACCTGATTCTGCAAGAGCATAACCAAGAAAATAATTGAAATCAGCAGAATATTGGTCTTGATCGCCATACTTAACAGCCTTTTGAAAATATTTTATAGCTGTTTTCCAATCTTTCTTCGATTTATATATAAGACCTAGGAGAAAATGTGTGCGAGGGTCATCTTTACGATACTTTAAAGCTCGATTGAGATATTCAATAGCTTTATCTAATTGCTTTAAACCAAAATAAACATTACCAAGCTCGCGCCAAGCATCAGCATGAGAAGGAGCATTTTTGATAACATATTCATAAGCAGCAATAGCACTATGAGCTTGACCGTCTTCAGCAAGCATAAGACCAATTTCAGTCCAACATTCACCAACAATCTTAGGATTGAGTTCAGCTGCTTTTTTCAAAGCTTCATAGGCACTCTGTAATTTGCCTGTCTTGTGATAGGATTTACCTAGAATTTGAAAAGCATAATCAGATTGAGGGTTACGATCAACAATTTCAGTTAATTTTTCAATAGCAACAGTATAATTATCACCTATATAAGCGCGCATAGCAGCTTCTAATTCTTGTTTATCTTTACTCAAATCAATCCACTCTTAAATGAAATCTTACCGACAATAATATATAATCACCAACATTTGAAAAAGTTTCGTATGAAAAATGAA
>JAEOUJ010000070.1 GCA_016839405.1 Candidatus Gerdarchaeota archaeon
ATGATACAGTTAATAATATCGCACAATTAAATCGATATTTGAATCAAGCACTAAGTATAACACCTGAAGGTGCAGAAGAAGGCTCATTTAAACGAGCTGATTTGATGGCAGAATTAAAAATGAGATTACAAACTCGTGGTAAAAGTATTGATGAAATGTTATGATTAAATTTCATTTATTTTAAGAAAAAGCAATTGCAATAAGTCTAGCTACTCTTATAGGTTCTGGTATTCTACCCGATTTAGTTGCATTTTGTATGATTTGAATTACTTCTTTTTCAGCTAATCCAAATGATTGAACATAAACTGGTTCTTCGTTTGGAGATGAAATAATTGGTTTTGGCAATCCATTTTTCTTTATAATTTCCAATCTTTTTTCTCCATTTAAGAGATTTAATAATGCATCAGCAATTTTATTCATATCTGGTTCTCTGTCAACTACAGAAATAACAGGTAGTGATGTTTTTTTAGATAATAAAGCTAAATCAAGATAATTAAAACCCGCAATTGTTACCCCACGAGTCATTATAATTTTCAATTGTTGATAATGAATACTTTCACAAATCATGTTAGCGATTTTTTCAGTAGCATCTTCTCCATCTACTTGAACTATTGTTTTTTCAATGCCTTCAAATAGGTCTGATCCTCGATAAATAACACCTATTATAGGTACTATTCGATCCTTAGTTCGATCAAAAGAAGAACATGCAATACCGATTATTTTTATCCCTTTTTTTACCTGTTGTGGTATAGTTATCCCTCCCTTGTACCTATTCTTTTGTAAGTTTAATAACTATTTCATTTATTAGTAATGAAAATGATTCGGTCATAATTTGTCGATCAGAAGCCCTATCCTCGAGTATTTTTTTATCTAACTTATCAAAATAGATAGTTAATATATTCAACATTTCCTCTAAACTCATAACATTATTAAGATAAACATATCCAATTAATGCCTCAACACCATCACCCAATTTACCAGAAGATATGCTTGAAGGCATTAGTTCGCGTAATCCAGTTTGTCGTATAGTTTCAGCTAATGCCTTGTCAAAAACTCTCATACCTATTGGTTTATTTAAAGATCTTGTCTTTGCTAATGAATATAGAAAATTTGCTAAAGTATCTCCAAATTTTGCCAGAGATTGGTCTCTCATTATAGGAATTAATTTCTTTTTTAAAGATTCAGGAATAGGTGAATGATTCATTAAAATCAACCAAGGAACATCTAGTAAATAGATGTATCAAAAGGAATTAAAAAATAATGTGGAATAATCAGCTAATTTCTTTTTAACCAACACTTTTTTCAATAATTCTATACATGTCATCCACAGCTTTTGTAAAATCCTTACAAGCAGTTCTTACAGCTTTATCTAATTTCTTCTTAGGGGCAGCTTTGATGACAATTTTAGCTTTTTCGATGAAGGGGTGTTCTTTATAATATCCTGCTGAATCAACATCCTTTGTATCACACAAGAATTCTCTGATTGCGTTTGCAAAAGTATGTCCTTCGTCTTGTATTTCAAGGATAATTTCTTTTTCTTCATCGTATTCCAAAATGTTAACTTGCATGGTTTTTTCTCCTACTAATTGTTTTGCTAAATATTCATCCTTTATTTCTTTCGGTTATTTTGTTTTCTCCAAACATTTTTCTAATGCATTATCTGGATCTATTGATAATTTTAGCCTATTTAGTTCATCTTCCGTTATTACTTTTTGTTTTTTGGCGATATCAATTGCATTATTTATTGTTATGCTTTTAGAAATGGTTAATATTGTTAACATATCTCGTAGACTGCTTGATGCAATTTCATATGGCATTTCACTATAAATTTTGTCAATTAAAAGTATTAAATTTGATAGAGATTCAAAATTTATTCTAGTAATTAAAACCCCATCTTCTTGAATTGCTTGGTAATTTTGCAATTGTAATATTTTAATTAGGGTCTTTAAGGGAAATGTTTTGCCTGTGACTTTTGAAAGAAAAGTTATATCATAAATAAAATTCTGATTATCATCAGGATATAGCATTCCTTTAACCATTTGATGTATATTTCTTGCTAAATCCAGTGCATCATTTAGATTTTCTTTTGCACCTTCAAATCTTATTGTTACTTTTCCAGGAATATAATCTGCTATAATATCAACTGTCTTTATTTGCTTCTGAATTGCTTCTAGAAAGATAATTGCCTCTTGAGTCGATGAAATACCAAGGACAATTTCCTTTGATATTGGACGCACCACGTATTATTTCACCATTAAAAATCTATTTTACTAATATATTACAATTTTACTCGATCAAAATCTTCTGCAACTTTTCTTGGCTCTACATTTCCACAATGATCACATTTTAACATACCACGTCTTTGGTATCGTAATTTTTCACCACATTTACTACAAAGCGCATAGATTACACCAAGATCATTATAAGTTGTAGTGAATTGGATTGGTATTGTATGCGCATCAACAATTCTCCCTTTTATAATATCTCCTTCTTTTATAGCATCAAACATTGTTTCTA
Source organism: Candidatus Gerdarchaeota archaeon (assembly GCA_016839405.1). The sequence goes on from JAEOUJ010000070.1 coordinate 2,518, forward strand.
AATATGATCTTGTGCATTGGGAAATGTGCATAATTGCTGAATATGTTGGTGTCACAGATTGACCATTAATATATTTCACTGCTAATGAAACCATGTGTTTATTAACAGAATCTGCTTGTCCAATAACTATATCACCCTTCTTTGGAATGAGGGGTTTTCTTACACGGGGGAAAATACTGACTTTTCGTTTTCTTTTATCAAGAAAAACAGTTCCAGTAACTGAAGCATATATATCCCCTTTTGATTCATAGGTTCCTTCACCAGGTAGTGCTTCTTCAGCAACACATATTTTATCTCCAGGTAAAAGGAATTCTCCATTGTCAATCATTTGGATATATCCATCCTTTTTCTTATCTATTCATCTGCCGTTACAGTGCACAAAACTCTAGCATTTAAATTTAATTCTAGCACTGAAAACTGCTTATTTTTATCTTTTTTCTTTGTGTATTATTTTCTCGTTTCTCTTTTTGATTCTTTGGATATATTTAATCAATAATCAGGCATTATTCGTTTATTTAATTTAACTTTTTGTAGCAAAGATAAAATATTGGTCTAAGCTGTTTAATTTACTAACTGGATAAGATTGATGATGATTTCTTCACCACAAAAAATCGCTATTATTGATGCAACAGCTGCTGGTAAAGGAAGAAGGCAATTCACTAGAGATGCTATTGGTTGTGGTGTTCGAAGTATATGTGGTATATTAGAAACTAATAAAATAGAATCCAAAATTATTTTAGCTGAAGATGCTCTCTCAAAGGGATTTCAAGAAGGCTATTCTTCTCTTTTTGTTAGTGGTATGTCAATGGATAAAATTGCTATCAAACGTGTTGTCAAATTATGGCGAAAGCACTTTAATGGAAAAGTTATAGTTGGGGGACCGATAACTTCAGAATTGGAAAGCACTTTAGCTGGTACTAATGCTGATGTAATTGTAATTGGTGAAGGAGAATTTACTTTATTAGAAATAATTCAAAGTAAATACTTAGAAAATGGAGATTACCAATCGCTAGAAAAAATCAATGGTATTGGTTATCTAAATAAAAATGGAGAACCAATAATTAATCCCTTTAGAAAATATTCATCTCGAGAGGAACTTCAAAGTTTTAAACCATCAACTAAACGAATTGTAGACTATCCACTCTATTTCTCTTCAAAGGTTTATGTAGAATGTGTTCGAGGGTGTTCGAATTTTCATGGTACAAGAATAGAACTTCCAGATGGACGAAAATGCAGTGAATGTGGGTATTGCGAAAGTGATTGTTTAGAAAGCAGAGCTAATTGCCCTGAAACTATTCCTACAGGTTGCGGTTTTTGTAGTGTTCCAAGTTTATTTGGTCCTGCTAGGAGTAGATTAGTGGATCAAATAGTAACAGAAATCAAAGAATTACTTGAAACAGGTGTTAAGCGATTTGTTTTAAGTGCTCCTGATTTTTTGGATTATGAAAGAGATGAATTAATAGCCCCAAAACCTTTGATTAATACCTCATCCCCTGTTGCAAATGTTACTCGTATTGAAGAATTATTATCTAAAATAACATCCTTAGAACAAGTAGCTAAAGGAAAAGCTTGGATTGAAATCGAGAATATCAAAGCTTCATTATTTACAGAAAAGATAGCTCAAATAATAGCTAAATATCTCCCCAACTCATCATTTAGTATTGGTTGTGAGACAGGCAGTGAAGAGCATTCTAAGCTTTTAGGAAGACCAAGTACACCTAAGGAAACATTAGAAGCTGTTAAAATCGCTCAAAAATATGGTTTAAAAGCACATGTTTATTTCATACATAGTTTACCTGGGCAAACAAGGAAATATGCAGAAGAAACAGCTGCTTTTATTCGAAAACTCAAGCCTTTCATAGATAAAATTACTATTTATCGCTTCCGACCTTTACCTTTATCTGCATTTGGCGATTTCCCAGAACCAAAAGCAGCAGTGAATAATCCTATCAGTAAAATAATTGTAGATGCGGCTAATGAAGTTAATTTATCAAAGAAAAAGGACTTAGTTGGTGAAATCTTCAAAGTAATTATTAGTGAGAAAAATTTGCGAGATGAAACAGGTGCTATAGCTTATATTCTTGGAGGAGGACCAATGGTTGCTGTAGAAGAAGCAATAGATAAAATAGGTGAAATCCTGACTGTGAAAATCACAAAAGTACTTTCTGAAAAGCTTGTTTTAGGGAAAATTATTGATTAAAATTACAGTACGAGAGTTTTAATAAGAAGATAAGAAATAAAAGAGTAGAACCAAACTTAAAAGCGCAAACAAAATTTTTAAAACAAGACAAAAGAAATAAGTCGTCACGAACAACGAAGAAGTTAAAAAAGGAATAATTGTAAATTTAATAAGAAAATAATTCGAGATAGTGAAGGAGGATAACAAATTGGCACTAAAAATGGTCTTACCTGATGCAAAGATATGGAAAAATATTATTGAATCGCTTACATTATTAGATGAAGCAAATTTCATTGCTTCCGATAAGGGGATTGAGCTTAGAGCGATGGATCCAAGTAGAGTTGCTATGATAGATTTTTCTCTACCAGCAAAAGCTTTTGATGAATATGTTTGTTCTGAGACAACACGTTTAGGTATTAATCTTGAAGAAATGACTCAAATTATGAGAAGAACAGGCACTTCAGAATCACTACGTATGGAATTAGAGGGAACTGCAAAATTATCTTTAACTTTTGAAGGGCAAAACAAACGAAGTTTTGGTATAAGCTTACTTGATCTAAGTGAGAGTGAATATCCAGCCCCAACTATTGATAGTAAAGTTAAGATTAAATTACGAGCAGATACTTTACAACAAGCAGTAAAAGATGCTGAGATTATTGGTGATCACATACGAATTGTTGCAGATGAAAATGGAGTAACATTATCTGCTTCAAGTGAAACTAAAGATATGAAAGTAACAATCGAAAAAGATAGCGATGACATTGCTGAATTTAATGTCAAGGAAGAATCCAGTGCAATGTATTCATTGACCTATCTTACAGAAATGACAAAAGCAATCAAAGCAAGTGAACTTGTTATGCTTGCATTCTCAGCAAGTATGCCAATACAATTAGAATTTCCAATCATTGCTGGAGGAAAATTAACCTACTATTTAGCACCAAGAATTGAAACATAGACCATTAAAGAGATTCTTTTTCTCCTCCTTTCATTATCATAGTAAAAAGTTAATAAAAGTGAGGTAATACCTATCTCTTTAAAGGAGAATGAAGAAATTATTGGTTATAATTGAATTGATGAAGCACTTGAAAAATTATGGATGATGTAAATTAAATGGCTCGAGATGATCAGTATAATCAGATTTTCCAATTATGGAAGAATGAACGTAGAACAATGGAATTATTAGAAGTAAAAGGGGGAATGTATTCAACTATTAGACAGCAAATCAGTTCTCTCGAGAAGGAATTAGAACAAATAGATACCGATGATAAAGTATCAGCAAAAGTTATTTCTGATAGAATAGAGCGTTTAAGTAAAATTTTACGTGATTTAACTAAAATAAGAACCCATAAAATAATTCATGCTGTTTTAAATGAAAATCTCAATACAAGTGGTTTGGCAGCAGAGGAATTAGATTTAGTGAATAGTCTTGAGCGAATTTTCGAGGAACACAATAAGCGGAGTATTTATGGTGAAGTATCAATCGATTTAACTAAAGAGAAAGCTGTTTTAAATACTGAGGGAGAAGAGCAATATGATTATATGACCATACGAATTTTGGAAGACATTCCTGAAATTGTTGATGCAACAACAAAAGGGGAAGCAAAACAAACCTTTGGTCCTTTTAAAAAAGAAGATGTTGTGAGATTACCACTAATCTATGCTAAGGCTCTTATAATGAAAAATGCTGCCGATAGAGTAGACCTTCCAAAATTATGAAGGATTGTTTTTTGAAAGAAGGTCAAAAAATAAGAATTAGATTATTCCTTCTTTTCAGGTTCAACTACTTTACCAAGAATCTTGCACTTACCACCAGCAGGTTTAGCTAAAATGCAATTGCAAACTAAGCAACGAACTTCAGTGGAAGCATGATTGAAGACTCTTTGTACTTTGTTACAATCAGGACATTCAACCTGTATGAACTCAGTTAAAGGTTTGGGAATTTTTGGTCCAGACAATCTTCTATTACTCCTACAAATAAACTGTTTTTACTAATCTCCTTTTGCTGTAAAATGGCAATTTAAAAGTTACTACAACTCGACCTAATATGAAAATAATCTTTAAAATAATATAATAAACAAAAGATTCAAAATAAAAAGATACTTGGGAAAGAACTGGATGTGTAGCTCAGCTTGGATTAGAGTGCCTGGCTCCGGACCAGGAGGTTTCGGGAGTTCGAATCTCCCCACATCCGCCAATTAAATACATAAGTGTCTTTTTTTTGGCGTTTTTAAAGAAAAATTCCTAATTATTTTTGAGAGCGAGTATAATTGATCCGACACACAGAAAATCCGAGTGAAGTAATTGATTGGTCATAATCGGTCATTACTCCTCTCCCTCTTAATTTTTTCATTAATGAAGACTTTTATTTCGTTTTTTACCTACTATTTTGATAATCCTTTGAAATATTACTAATGCAGTAAAGCTTACCAATATTATTACAAATATCTTAGGAATTGCTATAGCACAAGTTCCAATTAAAGATGAAACATCTACAGACATTATGAAGGTATTGTACACTGAAAAAATACTCATAACAAAGTACACTGTTTCTCCATTGTTCTCTACCAAATCAGGATGTACATATGAACCATACAATGATGGATATTCTGTTGCATCAGTTATCTTTTGTTCTGGACACCAAGGTCCCCAGATATTTTCAGCTCTTCTAACAACAATTGCTAAATCTGCTGTGTTGAAATAAAAAACGGTCCACTGTTCTAAGTAAGCATTCCACATAAGAGATAGTTCTCCTACGGGTGCTTCAAAGACTTCTACTGCTGACAGCTCATTACTTGACCAAATTGGATTATCAGATCTATCTAATCCTGAAAAGTATTCATAAGCTGATTGATCCAAGATATTTGTTAATGGAACTCGACATAAATAGCACGCACCAAAACGTCCAGCAGGAGTAGCTAGTAAATATAAATAGGTATAAATCACAATTGCGGAACTTTGTGCTGCGCCAAATTGCACAAAATTCCCATCTCCTACCCAAGTGATATTAGTCATTTTAGTAAATGTTTGACCATTGTCAGTTGAAACTGCAATTGAAGCCTCATTACATTGCCATACTCCACCAATTATACCCCAATGTCGAACACTCATATAGTAGATGTAAATGTTCCCATTGTAACTTACTGCAGCAGTGGGAATACAAGTCATTTCCACATAATCAATTTTTAAACTTGAAATTAATTCCTTGGCATACCCAGTTCCTGGTTCGACAATCCAACCATCTAAACTGATACCATCTGATGGATCAGTATCTGTACTGTATGCAATGGTATTACTACGCCAGTTATTTCCCATATAAAGGCCACAACCAAATGTATCTCCAAAAATATAGTGGTACTTGCCATTGTGTTTAAGAATAATACCCAAATCAGTGCCATTTACATCAAAAGGTGTTGTATCTGTTACAGCTGCTGCTCCTGTAAGTTGTCCATGTTCTTGGTGAGTTAAAAAGATTGAATTAACATTTTGGTAGCAGGGTAATACAATCAAAAAAGTAGTAACTAACATTAACTCTAATAAAATAACTCTTAATCTCTTAGGCAACATAACAAATCAAAATGTACAATATTCTGTGGTTGTATTTTAGCATTTTTCATATAATTAATCATCAATTAGAGTTAACAATATGAGTTTTTATTTCCAATAATCAATGTTTAATTCTTTTATTGGTGGAGTGGAAGTTATTTGAATAAGAATAGATACAATTTATTGAGATTATTATTAAGAGTAAATTATCGCTTTAAGTATTGGAGTGAAAAACAAATCCGCGAATACCAAAAAAAGAATCAATGAAGATTGTTATGTATAATATATAAATAAAATAGCAGGTCAAGATTGATACTTGAGATAAAATCGAAATAAATCTCTTCTTAACAAATTACTATTAATTACCTAACAGAAAAAAACTTAAAATAGAAACGAATTTTTGATAAAAGAAAGCTTTTCCTAATAAATGATTGAAAACTTGTAGAATAGAATAAGACTAAAATTTTGTACATAAAAAAAAGCAAGAACCAAATTCATTATAAAAATCATTGATTACTGGAGTTTTTATCTTCCAGTCATCAAGGAGAATTTTATTCTTGCTTTATCTTGAAATTTTATTAGATCTTTTTTGACACTTCTTTTACAATAGTTCTTCATGGTTTTTTCCTCCAATTTTATATTAGGAATAATTTATTGAATATAAAGCCATAATAACTTCAGTTTTATGGATTTGTTCAATATTCTTCTTACCAAATTTTTTCATGTTTAGTTTTTTATTAATCATTTTTTCTGACACCAATCTTATTGTTTGAGAATATTATTCTCATGCTTATATATAAACTTTTCTCAATAAATGAGAAAATACTTCTAATAATATTAGAAGATAATCTATAAAGGTTAGAATTAGATTTAAATATATGAGAATGTAATATAATATATTGAGAACAAATACTATATATTAAAAAATAAAAAAAGGTGGAAAAAATGAGTCAGAATATTATCACTTACAAACAAAAAATCGTACATGTGCCAGATGAGAGAGATATGGCAAAAGTGTATAGCGATGAAAATCTCGGATTAATAATAAAAGTTCTAAGAAAAGGTCCAATGACAGTTAAAGAACTTGTGAAGGGATTTGAAGAAGAAGGAATGAAGAAATCCGACAAATCAATTTACCGTTATTTAAAAGAATTAATAGAACTCAAATTTGTTGCTAGAGCTGGTAAGAGAATAAATTCTATAGATGAGAAAGATTTACAGAGTGAAACCATCTATATACGAACTGCAAAAATTTTTCTAACAATGGGTTTAAAGCACAAATCAGAAAAAATAGGCAAAGAAAAAATTGAGAAATTATTTGAAGTTATTTATTCTTTATTACAACAAAAATATAGTACCAAAGTCATTTCAATTGACAGCGTTAAAAAATTATTAACTAAATTTGATGAAGTAAAAGAGAATCTTTTAGTAGAATTACTTGAAAATGCTAATAAAAGTACTCTAAAGAAAATCTCAGAAGTTGATTGGGATTTAATTAGTTATATGATTGAATATACTAGTTGGTTAGCTTTATTATTAGATTTAGATATTGAAAAAGAAATTGAGAAATGTTGTCCAGATTAAGAAAATAATTTAGGGGTATTTCCCCAACACTATGCATATCTTGCTTGTCTTTTTTTCTTAGATGTCTTTATTTTTTCTAATTGATTTGTATATCCAGCATCCTTTAAAACAAGAGCTGGATCAATACTTGATTTGCCAAATTTTCGCTTCTTCAATTATTAAACCAA
>JAEOUJ010000439.1 GCA_016839405.1 Candidatus Gerdarchaeota archaeon
AATTATTTTTCTCGATAATCTTTTTTGAAAAAATTCTTACTAATGAAATTACTCCTATTACCATACAAGCTAAAAATAAAATTGATGGTGTATAAAGTCTATCTATAGTTAAATGCCATAAACTAAACCCAAAAAATAAACTTATTGAAATTGCCAAAGTAATTGCTTTAGTTATTTTCTTTTCGCTCATAGATGTTAACGAGCAAATTAATGATATTAGTATTATAGGCATATAATATGCACTGTAAAATTTGTAAATTCCTCTAGGCATGAATATATGACTTATTATTGTATATATTGAAATCCACTCAAAGAATTCTATAACATTTAGTTTTTCTTTAAATGACCTCCAAAATAGTGGTATCGCTATTAGAGTTGTACCTAATATCATAAATAGCATTGAATTTATCCCAAAAGCAATAAAATCGAGGAAAAATCCATTAAAACCAAGTTCTTCTAATGACCTTGAAAATTGTACTGTATTGTTTACTGTTGGATCTTTTATATAGAAATCTAGCCTTAACATTTGTCCAGGAAATAATAAATGAACACCATAATTAATTGGACTTATAAAAATCCAAGGCATAGAGCATAGAAAACAAATAATTAAATAGTAAATACCAATCATTACACTGTTTAAAGCCCCACGTTTAACTCCTTCATCTCTTGTTTTTTCGCCCAACATAATCATAAAAATAGGATAAGTAAAGAAGAGAGCATTTTGTTTTGTCATAGTTGCCAATGCTAACCAGAAGAAGGTTTGTCTCCATTTTTTCTTTATGAGAAAATAAAAAGAAACCAAAGTAAACAATGTAACAGGGCCAGGATTTAACCAATAAACTCCATCATAAATAACATTGATTGGTGAAAGACACATAATAAGGCCTGCTAAAAGTGCAACAGCAGTATTGTTTTTTTTCTTGAAAATCTCTTTTATTATTAAAAAAACCATGCCTGCGCAACTTGCATCTGCTACTATCATTGGAAAGGCCATCCAAAGTTGATTCATTCCAGTACGCCAAAGAAGCACCAAGAAATACAAAAAAATTGGTGGGTAAGAATATTTGTAAATACTATCACCATTAATTGCTAAAGCCCAATCAGTATATGGATACCAATTATTTTCAAACCAAGCTTCTATCCATTTTACATAATAATAAGGAAAATCTTGATAACCAGCAAAGTTAACATCATTCGGATAGAATTCAACATTTCTATTCCAAATGATAGTTTCATCAATGTAATAAAATTCAACTCTATAATGATATGCTAGTATTAATCGAATAAATATACCTAAGGCTATTAGAAAGCAAAAAACAGTGAAACTAAATCCTATTTCTGACCAGTCTTTATTTTTAAAATATTCTTTTATATCTTTGTTGAAAATTATCCATTGTTCTTTTAGCACTTCTTGAGTTCTTATTGGTTCAGATTTCATTGTTGAATCACTTGAATTGACAAAGTAAAATAATATAAACAATCTATAAATTTTCTTGAAAATTACTTTATTATTCCTATTAGAAATTAGTTAGTAGTTAACATTTCATCATAAACAGGATCTTCTAGCTGTTCTTTTATATTTCTAACAATTTCAGGTCCAATAGTTGGTACTCTAACAAGATCTCGAGGTTCTGCTTTACGTATAGATGCAATAGTTTTGTATCCATAATTAAACAGCATGCGTGCTCTTACACGTCCAATTCCTCTTAATTTCACAAGAGGAACTAGCTCCTTTTTAACACCATGGGAGACTCGAATTTGTAATTCCATTAAAGGTTTTCTAATATCGTTATAATCAAATAATTTAGCAATCTCTGATGCAGCATAAAGTAACCACTTGGCATTATCTGTAACATATAAAATATCACCACTACCAACATTAAATTGCATAATTAGTGCATCTTCAGGTTTTTCCTGGATCCAATGATGTAATAACAATGCAGACTTCAATTGCATGAGAAAATTTTCATACATTGGGTCCCATTCTTCAGGTATTGTTACTAGAAAATCATCTGTATAATCTACTAGGAATTTCTGTAATTCTTGTTGATCTTTTTGTCTTAAATAGAGATTGCGTAAATCTGGTGTTGCTGAGATTAAATGAAAATAAGAAATGTCATTTATGATTGAATTGGATAAATTTGCTTCTCTAAGTCCATCCCTTAAGATGACTGCAGAGAGAGGGTCGATATACAATTGGCTGACTCTTTGACCAAAATCAGTAACCATTAACATTGATTCAACATTTTTTAACATCCCTTCATCAATAAGGAATTTTAGAACATTTTTAACTTGAAATTCTGTTGTACCAATGTCATTTTGATAACCATAAAATGTCTCTTGAATGAATTGCGCTAAACTTTTCATATTATCAACATAACCAATAGCTATTGCAGCTAAAATATGGAAACGTAAAGCACTTTCACTAGCTAATTTTGACCAGATCATCTCTGGTTCTCCTAAACAATAATCCTGAATGAAACGATTTATTTCATATTTTTTCTTAGCTATTATTATTGCCTCACCTTCCTTGTCATATTTTGGTCTTCCTGCACGACCAGCTTGTTGTTTGTATTCTAGAACTTTAATTGGTTGGTTGCCCATGCCAACCTCATAACGAGAAAGAGACATTATCACTACTCTTCTAGCAGGAAGATTAACACCTGCTGCGAGTGTGGGTGTAGCACAAACACATTTGATTAAATTCTCTTTGAAATTATTCTCAACAATTTTTCTATGATCAGGATTTAATCCTGCATGATGAAATGCTACTCCTTTTCTAACAGTTTTTGCTAAACGCTCAGCTAAGCTTGTTTTTTCACCAACAGAAAGCATTCTATCAGCAATTTGAGTTAATTGTGTTCGCTCTTTTTGTGTTAACAATCTACTAATATGTTGCCCGATACGATCAGCTGCTGCTTGTGAGTTTCTTCTAGTGTTAGCAAAAACTAACACTTGCCCCTCATTTTTTATTGTATCATAAGCAAGATTTACTTCAGGAAATTTGACATTTACATTTGGAATCTCAGTCATAGTGCCATCTGTAAAACCAATCATTCCATTGTAATAAACACCTTCAGTTAACTTGACTGGTCGCCAATCAGACTGTACTAATTCAGCATCCAACCAATCAGCAATTTCATCAGCATTAAAAATTGTAGCTGATAATGCAAGAATTTGAGTATATGGTAGCATTTTTTTCAATCGAGCTAAAACTACTTCTAGAGTAGGGCCTCGAGAGCTATCATCAATAAGATGCACTTCATCAGCAACGATAATTTGTAAATCCTTTGCCCATTTGATATCATGTCTAAGAAGTGAATCTGCTTTTTCATTAGTACAAATAATAAGATCATATTTACCAAGATGATAATCGGCGGAATCAAAATCACTAGTTGATTGAATAACTTTAATTCCAAGTTGTTCAAATTCTGTAAAATCACTAAATTTCTCAGCAGCAAGAGCTTTTAAAGGAACTAAATAAAGAGCTTTACCACCCCTCGTTAAGATAGCTTTTAACATAGCTAGTTCAGCAATTAGTGTTTTACCAGAAGCAGTTGGAATAGCTACAACGAGATTTTCACCATCCAATAATCCTCGCTTGATAGTTTTGATTTGGGGTGGATAAAGTGAAGTAATCCCTCTCTGCAAAATGAGTTTTTTTGCTTCCTCTGGCAAATCAAGGTCTTTTATCTTCATACTATAAACTCACAATGATTATAATTGAATGGTTAATAAACATACTAAACAGTTTTAATATAGCCTGCTTTTGGTCGAAAGAGAATTCCTTCTTGTAACATGTTATCAACGTTATTAGTAATGAATTCACGAGTCAAACCGTACTCTTGACCTTTCTCAATAAGAACTTCTAAAGCAACAGCTTTACCTTTAGTTTCAGCTTCTAATTCTGCAATAAGATTAAGGAGAGTTTCATATTTTGAGCGTGTTGAAGCAGTAGTACCAACCATAATAGTATCAATATCTTGCCTACCGGTCGCTGGATCAATACCTACTTGTCGAAGTGATTCTTTAAGCAATCGAATAGCAGCTTCAGCATCATCTATTGATGCTTCATCACGAAGAGCCATTCGAGCATGTGATTCGGTTAATCGAATAAGTGATTCCAATTGTCTAGCAGTAATTGCTATTGGTGAATCACTAGTTTCCCCAGCATCACGCATTTCTAGATAATATTCTTCTAATCTATTTGCAGCTTCTTCAGAAAGTTTTGGTTTTGAATTAAGTTTAGCATAACTTATGTATTTTTTAAGAAGGTCTTTAGATATTGGTGGTTCTCTCTCAGTTATACCAGCAGTATGTAAACGTAGAATGTGTTGTGCTTTAATTTTATCAGAATCAGCTTCGGGTTCGTCACGAACAATCCAAATAAGATCAAAACGTGATAATATTGTTACTGGTAAGTTGATATTTTCAGCAGCACTGCGATGGGGAATATATCTGCCAAGTTTAGGATTAGCAGCAGCAATAATAGAACACCGAGCATTAAGAGTAGCAACAATTCCTGCTTTGGCAACACTAACTGTTCTTTGTTCCAATGCTTCATGAATACTAGTTCGGTCTTCATTTCTCATCTTATCCAACTCATCAATACAACAAACTCCTCTATCTGATAGTACTAAGGCTCCAGCTTCTAAAGTGAATTCTCCTGTTTCCACATCCCTTAGGACTGCTACTGTTAAACCTGCTGCAGAAGTACCTTTTCCAGAAGTATATAACGCTCGAGGTGCTAGTGTTGCTACATATCGTAACATTTGACTTTTTGCTGTTCCAGGATCACCTATCATTAAGAGATTGCTTTCTCCTCTGATTTTTAGTCCATCTGGTAATGTTTTAGGAATACCCCCAAAAAGGAGTAATGCTATTGATTCTTTAATATCTTCATTTCCATAAATTGATGGTGCTATTGATTCTATAATTTTCTTATGAATCCATGGATCTCTTGCAAGCTCAAGAATTTGTTGTTCTTCTTCTTCAGTTATTTCTATAGAATCAAATTCTTGTTCTTCAGGAACTATATTATTAGAATGCATATTCACATGAAATGTTGCTAATTTTCCAGCAGATTTCATTGAGAAATCTGGTATTGATTTCAAAATACCTATAACAGATACCCTATCTCCAGGTCGAACGGTATCGACTTTATCATTAGTTAACATAACCGTTACTGAACGGGGCATTTGTCCAGGAGGTAGATCCTCTGGTCGTTCTTGAATGGTTATTTTTTGCCAATCAATAAATTTAGAGTCTTCTGTCATTAATTTAAAGGGACCTGTTCGACCACATGCAGGATTTGAACACCTTAAAGGCGGACTAAACCGATTATCTTCTTGAGGTTTTATTATATATTCTTCATTACAGCTTTGGCATAGAAAAACACCCTCAACTAAAAGTGGTTTTACAACTGTTGCTCGAGTAATTATCCCATTTAACATTATTAATTTTCCAACATGTTCTGATCTTATGCCTCGTGATGTTATCTTTTCACTATCAGCTAAATTGTACATTCGTAAAAAGAAGTCACGAATATTAAACGCATAATCAGCATCCTCAATTTCCACCACTTGTTTTACTGCTTCATTACCTGCAAGTATAAATTCATCAGGTTCATCTATGGTTCTTCTTGCTAATGCTGGATTAAATTTTATAATATCATCAAAATCTATATGTAAAGAAACTTCACCTTGAACAGTCATTTCTTGTATCCTTTGACGATAGATATAATTGCCGTTTTCATCGCGGAATTCTCGAATGAATTCATTGAAAGCCGCTACGGGATCAGATGTATCTGAGACCAATTCATCCTACCTCTTTTTTATTATTTTTTCCTTCATTTATTCTTTTTTGGGTAATCTTATTTTCAAGATTTATTTTATTTCATTAAGAACTTCTTTTAGAAGCACACTTTGCTTTTCTCACATTCTATTAGTGAAGATTCCCATTCCTGTAATTGATTTCGAAGATTTTTAAATAACCATAATTCCTCAGGTGTTAAATGTCGGATAAAGGGCGAGGGATCACCTACTTTTTGTGATAATTTAATAATCTTAAATCGTCTTTTTGTTATGATGTCTTTTAGAAGAGCTTCCATTCGTTCTTTGTCCCTTAAAGCATAAGGATCAGTTTCAGCCTTACGATTTAAATCTTCAATTTGAAGTGAGACAACTGGATAAAAATCTGGATCAAGTTCAATAGGTGTTTGTGATTTACCTTCATCCCACAATAAACTTTGCATATATGGGACATCAAAGGATTTCCTAACTTTAATTTCTGCTTGTTTTTCTTCCATGAGGATTCGTGCAATCCACAAAGGTACCTCAAATTCTGAATTTTTAATTAATTTGATTGAATGATTGCCAATATTAATATTGGGATTATCAACTAAGCTCTTAATAAGTACAGGTTTTTCTTCAAAATCAAAAACAATTCTTTGTAATTCAAGATTAGGGTCAAACTCGCTCATTCATTATGCTCCTGTTATCATCAACTTAACACATGTTTGCTTAAACCATTCATACTTATATTTTTGCTTCCACACTAAATTGCTAATAAATGCTTGTATTATCAAAATGGTGTGAATAATGATGGTTTTTGGTTTCGCTTTCCATTTCTTTTTGAAGTTCTAATAGAAATGCTTGGTGTTCTTTTATATATACGATAGGATAGGGGAGTTAAGTGAAAGTATTTGTGGAAAAGAAAAAAGGGGGAAATTGGGAAAAGAATTAATCTTTCCCAAGTATGTAACTTGCATCAAAATCAGAAACTCGTTTGATGTGAAAATCTTCAAGAAGTATGTTCCTAACCTCTCTTGGGGATACAGAGAGAGATACTTTAGTCGTTCGTCCATAGCGTCCCATACTAACAACCTTTGTATTAACTATTCCCAGCATTGAAAGTTCATTTAGCAGAGAATTGGCTCTACGAGGAGTTATTGGATCTAAACCGGTTATTTTACAAAGTTCTAAATAAACTTTGTATAAATCACCTGTAGTAATAATCTTCAATTTACTTTTTTCTAGAACATAAACTGACCATAAGACTAGTTTTGTTTGAACAGGTAATGAAATTAAAACTTCTTCTATAGTATTCTTCTCTATTTGCTTTGATGCTTTTCTGACATGATCTTGAGCTACTTTATTCTCATTATTTCTTTCTGCAATTTCTGCTGCTACACGTAATAAATCTAGAGCTCTTCGAGCATCTCCATGTTCTTGTGCTGCCAATGCTGCACATAAACTGATTACTCCATTATCTAAGACACTTTCATTAAATCCTTCCTTTGATCTCTCAGAGAGAATATCTTCTAGTTGAAGACTATTGTAAGGTTTAAAAACCAATTCTTCTTCCGACAGACTTGATCGCACCCTTGGATCAAGTGTCTCTTTAAATGAAAGGTCATTTGTTATACAGACTAGGGATACTTGAGCTTTCTTCAAATCTGTGTTTATTCTTGTGAGTTGATATAATACATTATCTCCACTTTTCTGGTGTAGTTTATCAAGCTCATCAAATACAACAATTAACAATTGCTTTTTTGAATCAAGTTTTTTCTTGAATCGGCTAAATACTTCATCCGTTGGTAAACCTGTGAATGGTACAGATTCTCCTACAACCTCACATAATCGAGCTAAAACTCTATAATCTGTATCTACTTCTACACAATTCAATAGTGATACAGTTATGTTTTTGCCAATCGATGCTGCTCTCTGTCTTAGATATTTTGTAACATATTTTGAAACGATTGTTTTTCCTGTGCCTGTTTTACCATACAAAAACATATTGCTAGGTCGATTATTTCGTAATGCACTACCTAATGCTTTGCCTAGAAATTGTATCTCTTTATCTCTGTGTGGCAACGTGTCTGGTATATGACTTGGGCGTAATACTTCGTGATTCTTGAATATGCTTGGACTTTCTAAAAATCTGTCAAATATTGCATCTAAGGGGTGATCAGACATTTGTATTCTGCTTATCTCCTATCTATTTCATTAAACATTGTTGAGTTTGTTAAGATGTTTAATTATTCAATTCAGTAAATAGTGGAAAGACCGCTATTTCTACTGGAACTCTCGGCATATTTTTTTATGCATACATCATTTATAAAATTTGCTAACCTCATTTTCTAATGGAGGGTATTTGTGAAGCTATGAAAAATCTCTAAAATTAATTTTTATCATGCAAAATATTACAATAAATCTCGAGTAATGATATCCAAGTAGATAAATAATAATCTGATAAATCAGTTTGAGTATGATCTCTTACAAGAATTTCCGATTTCTTTCTCCTTAAATCTTGATGGACTTTTTTAGCATCTTTCGGTGATAATTCAACCAACATTTGATGTATTAATGCATTATTCTCTTGTCGATTTAAACCTCGTTCCCATCCTTTCCAAACCAATTGCTGATAATCATTATCAAAAGGTTGATTTATTCGAGATCTAATAATTGACAAAGCTTTTTTTCTATCGCCTTCTACAAGAGTTTTAGCAAGTTCTTTGATTGTTAAATCGATTGATGCTTTATCTGCCATAATTTATTTACACACCATACAAGATTTTGTTTTTGTATACTCTAGATGTTTATTAGCACTTCTCAGTAAAAAGTTATTCGCTGATGTAATTATAATATTTGTAGGATATCACGATATTAGATATTAATTTAGTTTTAAGTGTTGTTTTCTTATATGAAGTCCATGTTGGTGTTTTACTGTGGTTTATCCGGAGAATTATGAAATAGAAGCTCAGAAAAAAAAACAAAGGGAAATTGAAAATGGGATCCTAAAAGCGATATCTGATATAACAAATGAGACTGATTGGCCTGAAGAAGCTGATGCTGATGATGTTCAATCAATTATAACCCAACTTGCCCGTAGTGTTGCTCACCTACGTGATACAAATACTAGTGTTATTGAAAAAGCCCTCAACAATAAAAACCATCGATCTTAATAACCTGTCCAACATGGACTGTTTTTTTTGGTGATTAATTCATTTAAAACAAAGTTTTTTATAGGAGCCTAATTATTTTTGAAAACATAAATTGATGCATTTTTCTTTGCAGAAAGTGATTTCAAGGCTTTTTGCCACTCTGAAATCAATCGCAAAGATTTTAAAGGTATCATGTGTGCGAATGAATAGAATAAAAATTTAGATTGTGGTTGTTGTAAGAAATGGCACGATGGCAAGGCCTAAGTAAAAGAACAAAATCAGGTGCACGACTAAAAAAGCATCACGAAAAGCGAAAAGCTGAACTTGGTAGACCTGAAGCACAAACAATAATAGGTGAACCTAGAGTCAAGCATATAAGAACTCGTGGTGGAAATACTAAATTACGTGCATATCGTTATAATCAATGTAATTTATCTGATCCCTCAACAGGCAAAACTGAGACAGTTCAAATTTTAGATGTTGAAGCAAATCCTGCAAACAAAGAATTTACTAGAAGAAAAGTAATGACTAAAGGAGCATTAATTAGAACTGAAAAAGGTTATGCAGTTATTACTAATAGACCAGGACAAGAAGGATTTATTCAAGCTGTTCCTACACAATTTGATGTTGAGAGTACTCAACAAAGAGCTATTTCTGCCAAGAAAAAGAAACGTCAAACATTACAAAGAAAGAAAGTTGGTAGTGCTGCTGGAACACAAAAGAAAACAACAACCAAAAAACCTGATGCTAAAGCTCCAGCAAAACCAAAACCCGCTCCAAAACCAGAAGCTAAGAAACCAGTTGATGAAACACCAACTGTTGTTATTGATGCAGAAATTCAAGTTACTTACAAAGAGAGAACTTATAATTTTGATAAGAATATCTCTATGGTTGATTTAAAAGCTAAAAAAGTTCCTAAAATTGTAAAAGACAAAGTTGCGGAAATTCGCGAATGGAAGACTTGGAAATAAATTTTGGAAGGATAATTATCCTTTCTTAATTCATTTTAGTATTCATTATCAAGATTAACTATATTAAGGAAATTAGTTTCTCCTCGAGCATATCGTTTTATATTTTCAATCACTTCATCCCATCGTTTTAAATCATCCATTGGTGATGCTCCACGATGTGGTGATAATATAACATTGTCTAATTTATAAAATGGAAATTTAGATGGAAATTTAATTCCTTTTTCATCTGGTTCAGGACGATAGTTGTACCAAACATCTATAGCTGCACCTGCTATAGTTTTATTATTTAATGCTTTATACAAACTCTCTTCTTCTATTACTTCTCCTCGAGCAACTGTTACTAACAAGCTTTCAGAACCTAGTGTTTCTAATTCCTTTTTACCTATTATTCCATAAGTTTTGGATGTTAGAGGAATTGCTACAAATAGAACATCAATATTCTTTAAGAATTGATGAAGCTCAGATTGATTATACTTCTTGATAGGAGTTGGAAATTCATCAATTCTTTTTCTATCCCAATCTCTTTTCAAAACATGAAAATTAACATCAAAACCTGAAAGAAATTTATGTAATTTTGTATTTATAGCACCATATCCTAATAAACCAATTTCACGAAATCTTAGAGGTATAGATTTAGCATCTGTATCACCTTTTCGCCATTCCCCTTTAACCATCCAATTGTGATGAGGTATAATTTTATTTGTTAGAGCTAAAAGAAGTGCTAAAGCATGTTGAGCTGTAAAATAAGTATTTCCATGTCCATTACACAAAATAATTTTTCTAGTTTTATTAGCTTCTTTAAAAAGTTCAATTAAATGCTGAACACCGACCCCTGGATTAATATATAACTGTAATTTCTCTGCTTTTTCCAATAATTCCTTAGTTGGTCGCCAACCAACAATAATATCAACTTCTGGAGCATATTTGAAAAAAGTCTCTCGCTCATTATTTTCTGGAAAGATCAATTTTATGTTTGAGAAACCATTTAAACCTTTAGTGAGATATTCTTGTAATTCATCTCTAACATCCCAGATAAATAAAACTGATACTAAATTATTATCTAACATATAAATCACAGAGAATTTGATTTTGAATGTATTACCTCATATTTCCGTGAAAATTTAAATTTATGGAAGTAGTGTCTATTAACATATCATCAGAAGAGTGGTTTTATTTTGTAACAACTAGACCATCTCTATTTATTTTTCCATCAATTAATTCAATAGCTCTAATTCCATCTCTTATAAGAGTAATATCATGAGTAGCAATAAGAAAAGTAGTATCTGTTGTTTTATGAATTTCATAAATTTGATTAATTGCTTGTTCAGCTAATTCAGAATCTAGATTTGCAGTAGGTTCATCAAGAATGATAATTGGTGGAAAATCTGTATTAGCAATTGCTAAAGATGCTCTCTGTAATTCTCCTCCAGAGATTTCCAAAGGAAATGAAAATTTGCGACTTTTAATATCAAATCTACTTAGAAAATCATCCACTTTCTCATCATATTCTTTAGATTTGAATTTCTTCCCTGAGAAAATATCCTTTAGATAAAAATGCTCATCTATTGTTAAAAATGGGTGAAGATTTCCTTGTTGAGAAACCATTCCAACATTTTCTCGTCTAAAATCAGCTTTTTCTGAATCAGAAAGATTACTAAAAATGGTATTGAAATATCTAATTTCACCATCTGTTGATTTCTCTAAACCTGTAATTAATTTTACTAAAGTAGTTTTTCCAGATCCACTTGGTCCTAATATAAAAAGTAACTCACCTTTGTGTACTCTTAAATTTATATCAGATAATGCATTTACTATTCCACTACCATTGCTCTCATATATTTTGGAAATATTTTCTAATTCTAAAATAACATTAGCTTTTGAGTAATAATCTAAAGGTAGTGGATCAATTGTTAGAACTTTTCGTCTTTCCTTTATGTCATCTAAAATAAGCTTTTCTGGCTTAATTTTATCGGGATGTTTAAGTTTTACTTCACCTTTTTCATTGAGTTCAAATTCAACATCTTCATTTATTTTTAGTGTTTTGAGAATTAGATCTGGAATAC
>JAEOUJ010000440.1 GCA_016839405.1 Candidatus Gerdarchaeota archaeon
ACAATTTTTGCGTGCAGGAGCGGGTTTTGGCGGCTCATGTTTTCCTAAAGATGTTAATGCAATCATAACTTATGCCCGAGAAAAAAATTACGAACCAGAGCTTCTTTTAAGTGTATTAAAAATCAACGATCACCAAGCAAAAAGAATGGTAGAATTAGCAGAAGAGAAAATTGGCTCTCTTAAAGATAAAATTGTTGTTTTGTTAGGTCTTTCATTTAAACCAGAAACAGATGATATGCGAAATGCCCCTTCAATAAAAATTGCTAACATATTACTTGAAAAAGGTGCAAAAGTAATCGGCTGGGATCCAAAAGCGATTCCTGAAGCTAGAAAAGAAGAATGTATCGGAGAAAAAATAACCTATATAGAATCACTTAATGAAGCAATAAAGACAGCCGATATTTGCTTGCTTATAACTGAATGGCGAGAATTAAAAGATTTGAAACCAAAAGATTTCAAGCAAATGAAACATCCAATATTAATTGATGGTCGAAGAATTTATGAACCGAAAGCATTCTCAAGCGAAGGCATT
This sequence comes from Candidatus Gerdarchaeota archaeon, assembly GCA_016839405.1. The sequence goes on from JAEOUJ010000440.1 coordinate 533, forward strand.
GAATATTTGGGAATTGGCTTAGGCAAGAAATAAAAAATCTAGGTGATGATAATGAATGGTGAAATTTCTCTAACAAAAGGTGCTATGCCTTTCGTCCAATCTCTTTTAGATAATGCTGAGAAATATAATGTTAATATTTTGAAAATCAACGAAGCCACAATAATCGATTGTGGGATTGAAGCTGAAGGAAGTATAGAAGCGGGGATTCTTTTCAGTAAAATAAGTCTTGGTGGCTTGGCTAAGGTTCAATTACAGTTTCCGGAATTTAAAAATGAAAATTCATTGTTACAAATGCAGGTAAGTACTTCACATCCTGTTTTAGCAACTATTGGTTGTCAAGCTGCTAGCTGGAATGTGAATAAAGGAGAATTCTTTGGGATGGTTTGTGGACCTGGGCGTGCATTAGCTCAAAAACCATCTAAGAGTTATAAACTATTGAATTTTAAGGAAACTAGCGATAAGGCAATCTTATGTATAGAATCTGATAAACTCCCAACTGAGTAAATAATAGACTACCTAGCAGATAAATGTGGAGTTGAAAATAAGGGAATCTATATTTTAATGATAAAAACAGCTTGTTTAGTAGAATATATACAGATGGCTGCACGAGCAATTGAATTGGGTGTGTTTAGACTTGTTGAACAATTAGGTTATCCGAAAGAACGAATCTTACATGCGGTTGGTTCTGGTATAATCCCTCCATTATCTATGGATGATGAAATATCAAATGATCGAGTAAATAATGGACTAATATATGGTACAAAATTATTTCTTATTATTAAATCTCAAAAAGAGGATAAAATAATTGATTTAATAAAAAAAGTTCCCTCAAAATCATCTCCCTCTTTTGGCAAACGATTCATTGATGTATTCAATGAAGTAGGTCAAGATTTTGCTAATTTTGATTTATCACTTCTAGCTCCAACAGAGATTATCATAAATGATATACGCACTGGGAAAATCTATAAAGAAGGAAAAATAAAATTAGATAAAATAATATAAATGAAATTCTTTACTGAAATTTTATAATACTTTTTTATAATCAAGATTATTGTTCTTTTTCTTCTTCATTATCATCTATTTCTAGTTTTGGTCGTGAGTTCATGATTTTTTCAATGATTTCATGACTATGTGCTAGTGAATAGGGGGACATATCAAACCTTCGAAGACCATTATCTGTCATTATTAAAAATGCCTTAATTTTATTGAGAACATTATCTTGATCATTGGTATCTATATCATTTGCTTGTCCAATTGATATAACATCCGACCAGCAAATTTCTTTCCAAACAAATCTATCTCTATAAAGAATTCTTTCAGAATCAATATATAATTGGGTTGTGGAAATACGGAGAATTCGCCAAAGTGAAAAGAATACAGTGAGAGAGCCTACGAATATTGTGATAAACATTACTATATCTGTGAGAAAATTAACCAATAAAGCACCAACAATAAAGATAATACCGATAAGTAATCCAACTATGGCAATAAATGAATAAATGAGACGTTCCTTAAATGAAGGCGAAAGTTCTAACAATCTTTGTTTGCTTTCTGCCATTTTTTTTCTCCTGTTAGTGTAATTCAACTAATATCTTAGTTAGTTAGTTTTGTGTCTATGTGTAAAAATCTTTCGGAAACATTTGATATTCAATTAATTATACAAAGATTTTTGCTGAAAAATTAAAAAAGGGATAAGTTTGATGTAGTATAAATATTAAAAATGAGTTGAAAAACAGATGCCTTCCATTGTATTTTATTTTCAAGTGCACCAACCATACCGTTTAAACCAGAATTTTAGAAGAGATAGGTTTTTTGAAGATACCTCTCTGAAGAATCTTGAGAAACTCTATTTTACTGAAACTCTCAATAAAGAGGTGATTCAACGAGTAGCTAATAAATGCTATCTACCAGCAAATGATATTTGGCTTAAAACAATCGATAAACACAAAAAAAGCAAAAGGAAGGTTAAAATTGCTTATAGCATTACTGGTACTGTTTTGGAACAAGCTGAACGTTATCAACCCGATGTAGTTGATAGTTTTAAACAATTAGCTGAAACAGGTTGTGTTGAATTTTTAGGTGAAACCTATTATCATTCCTTAACATCAATTTATGGTGTCGATAAATTAGAATTTATTGAGCAGGTAAAAATGCATACACAATTAATGCAAGATTTACTCGGTAAAAAACCAATAAGTTTTCGTAATACAGAATTGATTTTAAATAATTCAATTATGTCAACTGTTTCAAAATTAGGTTTTAAAACAATTATGGGAGAAGGGATAGAACACATCCTGCCAAAAGGTTCTTCAACGAATTTTGTTTTTTCAAGCAAAACTGCCCCACAATTAAAAATCTTATTAAGAAATTATAAACTAAGTGATGATATAGCATTTCGATTTGGAGCTGGTCGTTGGGAAGAATATCCTTTATATGCTGATAAATATGCTTCTTGGGTTGCAGCAACTCCCGGAGATTGTATAAATATTTTTATGGATTATGAATCACTCGGAGAGCATCTTTGGGCTGAAAGTGGAATCTTTGAATTTTTAGAGCATTTACCTGATGAACTTTTCAAATATGATAAACTTGAATTTATGACTCCCTCCGAAGTGGTAGAAAAATATCAATCAGTAAAGGTAATTGATATAGATGATTTCGCTACCATCAGCTGGGCAGATGATCGTGATGTAGGAGCGTGGTTGAGAAATCCATTACAACATATATCCTTTGATGACCAAAAATTTTTAGAAAAACCAATAAAGGAATTAAATAATCCAACTCTTTTAAAAATCTGGCGCATGCTCACAACTTCAGACCACTTGTATTACATATCTCAAGCAGATGCTGGACCAGGGGAAGTTCATTCCTATTTTTCACATTATAAAACCCCTATAGAAGCTTTTGCTAATTACAATGAGATAATCAGTGACTTAACAGCACGAACATTGATGTTACTAAAAGATAAGAAATCAAAATGAACATTATTTGCATTAATTTTCTTTATAAGAAAATTTATTAAGTTTGGATTACCTAACTTTTCATAATCTTTTACAAAATATAAGTGGTTTAGTATATTGGCAAACACAAAATTAAATGATGAACTTTATTCATGTGAAATAAATGGTGAGATTCCTGATTCAGCTATATCCTTAATGTCTTTACAAATTGGCAAAAAGGGGAAAATTGTTAAAATATCTGGTGGACGGGGTGCATGTAAAAGATTAAATGAAT